>JAYVZC010000510.1:0-2501 GCA_043783695.1 Bacteroidota bacterium | reverse complement strand
CAAAATATGGCTAAAAGAAAAAATGCGAATGAGTTAATTATTGCTAACAAGGAGCTTGTCTTTCAAAATAGAGAGAAAGATAAACAGGCAGAGGAGTTAATCATTGCTAACAAAGAAATTGCCTTTCAAGACGAAGAAAAAGAAAAGAGAGCAGAAGAGTTAGTCATTGCTAACAAAGAACTGGTCTTTCAAAATGATGAAAAAGAAAAACGGGCAGCAGAGTTGATTATTGCAAACAAGGAGCTTGCCTTTCAGGACGAGGAGAAGGAAAAAAGAGCGGAAGAGTTAATCATTGCTAACAAAGAACTGGTTTTTCAAAATGGAGAGAAGGAAAAACGGGCAGCAGAGTTAATCATTGCTAATAAAGAACTTGCCTTTCAAAACGAAGAGAAAGAAAAACGGGCAGCAGAGTTAGTCATTGCTAACAAAGAACTTGTTTTTCAAAACGATGAAAAGGAAAAAAGAGCGGCAGAGTTAATTATAGCCAACAAAGAGCTCGTCTTTCAAAACGAAGAGAAAGAAAAAAGAGCAGCAGAGTTAATTATTGCTAACAAAGAACTTGTTTTTCAAAACGGAGAGAAGGAAAAAAGGGCGGAAGAGTTAATCATTGCTAACAAAGAACTTATTTTCCAAAACGATGAAAAGGAGAAAAGAGCTGCGGAATTAATCATTGCTAACAAAGAACTTGCCTTTCAAAACGAAGAGAAGGAAAAACGGGCGGATGAGTTATTTATTGCTAATAAAGAACTTGTATTTCAAACGGGAGAGAAAGAAAAGCGAGCAGCGGAGTTAGTCATTGCTGGCATAGAACTTGACTTTCAAAACAAAGAGAAAGAAAAACGGGAAATTGCAAATAGGGAACTTGAAGCATTCAGTTATTCTGTAAAATTAGCTTCTCAATACTCTCTTAGTCTTATTGAAGCAAGTCTTGATCCATTGGTTACTATCAGTACGGAAGGTAAGATTACGGATATGAATGAGGCATTGGCGAACATTACGGGTATGACGCGCGAAAAACTTACAGGTACTGACTTCTTTGATTATTTTACCGAACCACAAAAAGCGCGTGAAGTTTACCAGGAAGTCTTCGCCAAAGGATCTGTAGCCGATTCACCGCTTACGCTTCGCCATAAAAATGGCAAGCTGACCGATGTATTATTCAATGGATCGGTTTATAAGGATGATAGCGGGAATGTATTGGGTGTGGTGATTGTTGCAAGGGATGTAACTGATCAAAAAAGAATTGCTACAGAATTGACAGAGGCGAAAGTGTTTGCCGAGTTAGCAACAGGAATTGCTGAAGAAGCAAAAAGTAAAGCCGAGAGCGCCACCCGGATAGCAGAAGGTGCAGTGAAAGCGAAGCAGCAATTTTTGTCAAACATGAGCCATGAAATTCGCACACCAATGAACGCAATTATCGGATTTACAAAAGTGGTGTTGAAAACAAATTTGTCAGCAAAACAAAAGGAATATTTAACGGCTATAAAAATAAGTGGCGATGCATTAATCGTGCTCATCAACGATATACTTGATCTGGCAAAAGTAGATGCAGGAAAAATGACATTTGAGCAAACTCCTTTCAAAATGGCATTATCCATATCAACCATGCTTCATTTGTTTGAGACAAAAATTCAGGAAAAAAATTTAGAGTTAGTGAAAGAATACGACACTAGAATTCCTGAAGTGTTGGTTGGCGATCCCGTGCGTTTGCATCAAATTATTTTAAACCTTGTTAGTAATGCAGTAAAGTTTACAACAAAAGGGAAAATAACAGTGCGTGTTCATTTACTGAATGAGGATGAAGAGAAAGCTACCATTGAATTTGCAGTTACGGATACCGGAATTGGAATAACGGAAAATAAACTGGAAAATATTTTTGAAAACTTTCAGCAAGCATCCAGCGGCACTTCAAGGTTGTATGGGGGAACAGGGTTGGGACTTGCCATTGTTAAACAATTAGTAGAACCACAGGGGGGAAGCATTCGTGTAACAAGTAAAATTGATGAAGGCTCTACATTTAGTTTTATATTAACTTTTAAAAAAACAAAAGCTGAAGCGGAATTGGAAACACGGATGGAGGAATTGGATACGGAAATTAAAAATATAAAAGTATTGGTGGTTGAAGACATGGCGCTCAATCAATTGTTGATGAAAACACTTCTGGATGATTTCGGATTTGAACGCGATATTGCGGACAATGGAAAGATAGCAATCGAAAGACTGCAAACTAAGTCTTACGATATTATTTTAATGGACTTGCAGATGCCAGAAATGAATGGGTTTGAAGCCACAGAATACATTCGCAATAAAATGAACTCTAAAATCCCCATCATAGCGCTAACTGCCGATGTGACCACCGTTGATTTAGCGAAATGCAAAGCCGTTGGCATGAATGATTATATAGCAAAACCTGTTGATGAAAGGCTATTGTACAGTAAAATAGTTGGGTTGGTAAAGAAACCCGCACCCACAAAATTTGGCCTCCATGAAGAAAATGGAAA
>JAYVZC010000509.1:0-13705 GCA_043783695.1 Bacteroidota bacterium | reverse complement strand
ATGACAAAATTTAAAATCAATAACATGAAAAAAATATTATTACTCTTAGTACTAGTATGTGTAAGTGCAATCTCATTTGCACAAGCACCACCACAAGGAATAAATTATCAAGCAGTAGCTCGAAACAATTCGGGTGCAGCCATAATAAGTACAGCCTTAACAGTTCGTTTTACCATCCATGACCTAACGGCAACAGGAAGTCCTGTGTATGTAGAAACAAATTTAGTAACAACAAACGTTTATGGTTTGTTCACCACAAAAATAGGAATGGGGGCACCTGTAACAGGAACATTTGCGACAGTGAACTGGGGTGGCGGAGATAAATATTTAGAAGTAGAGGTGGATGATGGAAGTGGAATGGTATCAATGGGTGCAAGTCAAATGATGAGTGTTCCTTATGCATTGTATTCATTAGTATCAGCCAATGGTCCAACAGGAGCAACAGGTCCAACTTCAACAGTGGTAGGTCCAACCGGTCCAACCGGAATAGGAGCAACCGGTCCAACCGGAGCAGCATCAACCGTGGTAGGTCCAACGGGAGCAACGGGTCCAACGGGAGCAACAGGTGATACTGGCCCAACTGGAGCAGCCTCAACCGTAGTAGGTCCAACAGGTTCAGCCGGTCCAACAGGAGCAGGTTTAACGGGAGCAACAGGCCCAAGTGGAATAGATGGAGTAACAGGTCCAACGGGTGCAACCGGAACAGTGGGAGCAACGGGTGTAGGCGCAACAGGTCCAACTGGAGCGAATGGTGCAACCGGAGTAGGCGCAACAGGCCCAACAGGAACAGTAGGATCAACAGGATCAACAGGTCCTACCGGTGGAACAGGTCCTGTAGGAGATCAGTATGCAACAACGTCAAGTACGTCAATGACAATTGCAACGGGTTCTCAAACATTTACAGTATCAGCAGGATTGGCTTATTCAATAGGTCAAACAGTAATTATAGCAAATTCAGCAGCCAATCAAATGATTGGAACAATAACAGCCTATAATCCTGTTTCGGGCTTAATGACAGTCAACGTAACTTCAATATTAGGAAGCGGAACATATATAACATGGTCTGTTAATTTAAATGGAGCACCTGGCCCAGCAGGTCCAGTAGGTCCAACAGGTCCAACAGGAGTAGCAGGTGGTGTAGGTGCAACAGGAGCAACCGGTGCAACAGGAGTAGGAACAACAGGAGCGACAGGCTCAACCGGAACTGCAGGTGCTGCAGGAGCTACAGGTTCTGCAGGAACAGCAGGTGTGACAGGACCAACAGGTGCAACCGGAACAGCAGGAGCTACAGGTTCTGCAGGAACAGCAGGTGTAACAGGTCCTACAGGAGCAGCGGGAACAGCCGGAGTAACGGGTGCAACTGGAACAGCTGGTGCGGTAGGAGCTACTGGTTCTGCTGGAGCAGCAGGTGCTACTGGTAGTGCAGGGGCAGCAGGTGCCACTGGATTAACCGGAGCAACAGGTGCAACAGGTCCCACTGGATTAGTAGGTGCAACGGGTGCTACCGGTCCAACAGGATTGACAGGAGGAGTCGGGGCAACTGGTCCAACAGGATTAACAGGAGCAACCGGAGCAACAGGCCCCACTGGTTTTTTAACAGCAGGTGCAGTAGCTGGAAATACTCCTTATTGGAATGGTACATCTTGGATTGTGAATAGCAGCAATATATTTAACAATGGAGCAAATGTTGGTATAGGAACAACAGCCCCATCTGCACTTCTTCATGTTTTCGGAACAGCTGATCCTATTCAAATTACTGTTGAAAACGGAGGCGGTAATTTTAAGACAGGATACCGAATAAAAACGGGACTCAACGAATGGTTTTTAGGTCAAGAAGCCTTAGCTACAACAGGATTTCGCATTACCGATGTTGATGCACTAGCAGTTCGTTTTCAAATTGATCAGACTGGAAATGTAGGTATCGGTACAATTACACCAACAGAAAAATTTCAAGTGTCGGATTTAGCAGGAAGTGTTAGTGCAAGTTTAATGTCATCTACAACAGGAACATCTTCACTTTTTTTCGGAAATCCTACTAATACTTATTTTGGAGCAGTACAATATAATAGCACAAATAACTCCATGAATTTTTGGACAAACAATACTCCTAATAGGATGATTATTGATAATTCCGGAAATATTACGATTGCTGCATTGGCAGGGGCCGGAGGAACAGTTGTAGCGAATCCATCCGGTACGTTATTTTTATCAACAGGTTTGCCTCCTTCTGCAGGAACAGGAATTACTAACTATACCGCAAGATGGTTGAGCGCATCCACATTAGGAACAGGAGCATTGATCGATAACGGAACACGTATTGGTGTTGGAATAGGTGCAGTGCCTCCAAATTATGATATCACGCTAGCCGCAGGAAATCCATATATTGGTCCCAATCCTCCAATTGCAGCTGGTGCTGGTAGTGATTTAACAATAAAAGGTGGTGATGGATTAGGTTTAAATCAGGGTTCGGGACGTTTGTTTTTAAGAGCTGGAACTTCAACAGGTACAGGTGGATCAGGGGGAGCTTCGTCCTTGATGTTTCAAACAACAACAACCGGGATCGCGGGTTCTGCTCTGAACAGTTATCTTACTGTTGCTAATTTTACGGATGATGGAAGATTAACAGTTACAAAAAACTGGAGTTCTAATAGTAGTTACCATCTTTGGTCAGAAACAACTACTGAGGCTTTTGCCTTGGTTGGAGAAAACAATTCTACTGGTGCTGGTTCTATAAATTGGGGTGTATATGGTAAAACAAATGGTGTTGGTGGAGGAACTAATTATGGAGTTTATGGAACAGCAAATGGTGCAACAACCAATTGGGCTGGTTACTTTGAGCAAGGAAATGTTTTTGTTCAAAATAAAATGAGAGTTGGTGGTTCTTCAGTTTCTGCTATTACTTATCCTATTGAAGTGGTTACACCAACTTCTTCTTACGGCCTTCAACAAAATGATGGTACTATTCAAATGGCAACTTATGTTGGTAATGGCGGCCCTACAGGAGGTTCAATTGGGACGATTTCTAACCATCCCTTTTTCATTTTTACAGCAGCAGGAGGTGCCAAACTAACTGTAATGAATGGAACTGGAAATGTGGGAATTGGTGTAAATGCTCCAGTTAATAAACTGGAAGTAGCAGGGAATATGATTAATACAAATCCTTCACAAGGAACATTAGGTTTAACGGGTGATTTACCTGGTTATGCAGTTTCTACTTATCCTACAATTAAGACTAGTGGTGCTAATTTGTATTTTAGTGTTGGAGGTATTTATTCTTCATACATTTCTACAGGAGGAACTTATACTGTTGTATCAGATAGAAATAAAAAGGAAAATATAAAAGAACTTAATTACAGTGATATTTTAAATAAGATTGACCAACTGCCTGTTTCTCAGTGGAATTATATCGCTGAAAAAGATTCGATTCAACATATCGGACCAATGGCTCAGGATTTTCATGCTTTGTTTGGATTGAACGGAAGCAGCGATAAAATGATTTCTACAACAGATCCTTCCGGAGTAGCTTTGGCCGGAGTAAAAGCTTTGAGTATTCATTCTAAAGAATTAGAACAAACAATTGAAAAATTAAAATCAGAAAACGCTGAGATTAAAAAACTATTAGATGCTCAACAAAAACAAATTCAATTATTGTTGGATAAATCAAATCAGAAGTAATTTTTAACAAGCACATTAGAATTTTAAATAACTCAACATGAAAAAATCATTATTACTACTAGCATTCGTATTTGCAAGTGTATTATCCTTTGCACAAGCACCACCACAAGGAATAAATTATCAAGCAGTAGCTCGAAACAATTCGGGTGCAGCCTTGCTGTTAACACCTTTGGATGTAAAGTTTATTATTCATGATGGCTCTGCAGGAGGCCCACCCGTTTATCAGGAAATTCATTTAGGAAACATAACTACCAATACTTATGGTTTGTTTACAGCAGAAATAGGAATGGGAACGCAAATAGGGGCATTAAGTTTTTCTTCTGTAAACTGGGGCATTGGTAGTAAATATTTAGAAGTATTAGTGGATGATGGAACCGGTTTTGTTTCAATGGGTGCAAGTCAAATGATGAGTGTTCCTTTCGCGTTATATTCATTAGTATCAGCCAATGGTCCAACCGGAGCAACCGGTCCAACCTCAACAGTAGTAGGTCCAGCCGGTCCAACCGGAATAGGAGCAACCGGAGCAACAGGCGCCACTGGTCCAACAGGAATTGATGGAGCAACCGGAATAGCAGGTGTAACGGGAGCAACCGGCCCAACAGGAATTGATGGAGCAATCGGCCCAACCGGAGCAACGGGATTAACCGGATCAACAGGTCCAACAGGATTGACAGGAGGAGTAGGGGCAACTGGAGCAACCGGTCCAACCGGATTAACAGGAGGAATAGGAGCAACAGGCGCCACCGGTCCAACCGGATTAACAGGAGCAACCGGATTAACAGGAGCAACAGGAGCAACAGGAGCAACAGGATTAACAGGGGCAACTGGTCCAACAGGATTGACAGGAGGAGTGGGAGCAACCGGAGCAACAGGTCCGACAGGTCCAACAGGATTAACCGGAGCAACCGGAGCAACTGGTCCGACAGGCCCTACGGGAGCAACTGGTCCCACTGGTTTTTTAACGGCTGGTGCAGTAGCTGGAAATACTCCTTATTGGAATGGTACGAATTGGATTTTGAATAACAGCAATATATTTAACAATGGAGCAAATGTAGGAATTGGAACAACTACACCATTAAGTAAATTAGAAATTGCAACAGATGGAACTTTAACAAATGGATTAAGAGTGTCTAATTCAGGAGCAACAAACGGTCCTACAATTTATCTGGATGGAGCAACAAAAGATTGGACAATTACCGGAGCAAATTCGGGATCTGGCTCAGGAACAGACAAACTTGTTTTTAGAGATTATAGTGCAGCAGCAGACCGTATGGTAATTGATGGTTCCGGAAATGTTGGTATAGGAACAACAACTCCCGAATTATCATATTTGCACGTTTTAAAAGCAAGCACCTCAGGTAATGCAAATTTAAAGATAGGGAATGCTAATCAACCATTGCTAGAATGGTTTTTTGATGTAGATGGAGCTTCTAATCTTTCTTTAAAAAATGAAAATAGTGGTGCATTCATAAATGTTATGAATTTTAATCCTACTACAGGTAATGTTGGAATAGGTACAACTGCGCCAACATCAACTTTGCATGTTCAAGGAGGTGCAAGAGTAACAGGTTTGGTTGGTCCTGGGCCAGTAGTTGTAGATGCTTTGGGAAATTTGGGTGTTGTATCAGGAGCTGCTACAACTGGCTCAGGTATCGCAAATTATACAGCTCGTTGGATAAATCCCGGTACTTTGGGAACAGGAATCTTGTTTGATAATGGAACAAATGTGAGTGTTGGTTCTACAGCACCGAATTTTGCTTTAGATGTACAAACTTCAGCAGCAGGCTTTGGGGCTTTTAGGGCAATGGGTAGATCGGTTATTACAAACCCCTCCAATTTTATGCTGGTGGAAATGAATGAAATTGCAGCTAATGCAGGTGTTCTGAATTTATTCAACGGAGGAACAAATACTATCCAAATTTATGCAGGAGGAAACTCTTTCTTTAATGTTGGAAACTTTGGAATTGGAACTTCAGCTCCTGGAGTAATTGCAGGAGCAACAAAATATTTAACTGTCAAAAATCAAGACCCATACGCACCTAGTAGTATTACCTCTATTGAAATTGAAGGAAATATTAATGCAGGGAACTCTCCTGCCGCAAGATTAGATTTTATTAACGGATTAACACCTACTACAATTTCCAGAATAGAAGGGATAACTTCTTCGGGAAGTACGATACAGGGCGGACTTCGTTTCTTTACAAACAATGGATCTTTGATTGAAGCCCTTAGAATTGATCCTACCGGAAAAGTAGGAATAGGAACCATTACTCCTCTTTATCAATTGGAATTAAGTACAAATTCTGCTGGAAAACCAATAAGCAGTACTTGGACGATTACTTCAGATGAACGCCTTAAAAATATTGAAGGAAATTATTCCAAAGGATTATCTGAAATATTGCGCCTTCAACCAATAACTTATCACTATAAAAATGTTGGAGACCGAAAATTTGATGAATCTGTTTTAAAAGAACAAGCATTTGGTTTTAGTGCCCAAGAGGTTCAGAAAATATTTCCGGAAGCTGTAAAAATGGGGGCGGATGGTTATTTGAATTTAGATATCCATCCTATTTTAATAGCTTATGTTAATGCTATTAAAGAACAACAAGAAATGATTAAAAAACAACAAGAGCAAATTGAAATGTTAATTAAGAAAGTAGAAGCTATAGAAAACAAAACGGGACAGAAATAATAAAGTTTATGCAAGTGGAAGTTCAGCAAAGCAAATTGGTGAACTCATAAAAAGTTAGACGAAAAAAAATAAATCAGGACAAAAATAATAACCTATTTAATTTATCACCATGATAAATAGAAAACATACATCACTCTTTTGCTTGTTAATGCTAATAATGCATTTAACAACAATAGCACAAGTGCAGAATAGTACGCCTATGCGACAGGTATTAAGCTCTGGAGGAGCATCCAGTTCTCCTGGTGTTTTTCCATGGGGAACTATGGATTATACTATTGGAGAGCCAATGGTGTGGACATACACAGCTACTTCTACTTTAAATGTAAAAGCTTTAACGCAAGGATTTCAACAACCCAATAACTCGGCAAACAGTTTTTTGGATGCCAATGTAATTTTTGCCCCTGCTTCTTGTATTGGTGCAAATAACGGTAGTGCTTCTTTAAATATTTTATCGGCAACAGGACCTGTGCTTTATTATTGGTTACCGCCAATAAATGATAGTAGTGCCAATCAGTCTGGTCTCAAGCCAGGTGTCTATTATTTTCATGTGGAAGATGGAAATTTTATCATAAATGATTCGGTTATAATTAAAGAAACGCAAATAGATTGTGCCGATGAATTAACTTTTTATAATGGTATTACTCCCAATGGTGATGGAAACAATGATTTTTGGACTATTGGAGGACTTGAATTAATAAAAGATAATACCGTTTCTATTTTTAATCGTTGGGGTGATTTAGTTTGGGCGACAAGTGGGTATAATAATATTACTGAAGGTAAAGTATGGAAAGGTTTAAATGGCAAAGGAAAAGAACTGCCTGATGCAACTTATTTTTATGTAATAGAAGCAAATGGTAAAACCTACAAAGGTTGGGTGGAATTAACTCACTAATCCTTTGTAAAAACGAATTAATATTTTTTAATATTTAATACAGATGAAAAAACTTTTTATTTTTATTTTTTGTTTTGTGAGTGCTCAGCAAATTTTTGCTCAGCAAGATCCACAATACAGTCAGTACATGTTCAATCAAATGGCTCTTAATCCTGCTTATGCCGGAAGTAAAGAAGCCTTGAGTGCTACTGCTTTTATTAGAAGTCAGTGGACGGGTTTTGATGGCGCTCCAAGTACAGAAACATTTTCCATTCACGGGCCTTTGAAAAAGAAAAAGGTAGGGATAGGATTTTCTGTAATTGCAGATCAAATTGGACCCAAGAAAAGTGTTGGTGCACTGGGCTCTTATGCTTATCGTATTCCAATTAAAAATGGTAAACTTTCATTTGGATTACGTTTGGGTGTGTATAATTACACTTACAATTGGGATGCAATTAAATACAAAGATCAAGCAGATGTTTACAATACGCATAACCAAACGTCAATCATTGTTCCTACTGCCGATGCTGGTTTATATTATTATACAAACACTTTATATTTAGGAATTAGTGCAACACATTTATATAGCGGTCGTTTGACAAGTGTTTCAACACTAAATGGAGATAATGGCAAGTTGGCACCACACTTGTTTTTTACACTCGGCAAAGCTTGGGCATTTAATGAAAATGTAATTTTTAATCCCTCTTGCATGATAAAAACTGCCAAAGGCTCACCAACAACAGCGGATATTAATTTAAGTTTTTTATTAAAACAACGTATATGGGTTGGTTTATCAATAAGAAGTACTTATGGCTTTGTGGTGTATACACAATTTAATATCACCGATAAATTTAAGTTGGGATATTCTTATGATTATGGTGTAAATAAAATTGGAAAAGCACTTGGCGGAAGTCACGAAATAATGCTTGGGTATGATTTTAATATTTCAAAATCAAAAATGACTTCACCACGTTACTTGTAATTATTATATAAATATTCATTGCATTGCTTAAATAATTTATGAAAAAGATAAAATCGATAGGTATACTTTTATTGCTGGTTCTTGTAAATGTTTCGTTTGCACAATTAAAACGTGCAAATAAGTATTACGATAACTACGAATATATAAAAGCAATTCAGCTCTACAAAAAAGCTGTTAAGAAAAAAGATAACAAAGAAGCTCTTGAAAAGATAGCAAACAGTTATCGTTTAACCAAAAACTATAAAGAGTCGGAAGTGTATTATGCACAGTTGATGAAACAATCGAATGTTGCTCCAATCAACAATTTTTACTATGGAATGGTTTTGAAAAACAATGGAAAAATTGATGAAGCAAAAGAACAATTTAAAATATATGCGAACGCTGCTCCAAGCGATAAAAAAGCGGAACTTTCTGTAAAATCATGCGAAGACATAAAACTTTGGATTTCACGAACACAACAATTTGAAGTGAGTTTAATAGAAAATTTAAACTCTGTTCATTCCGATTTTTCACCTGTTATTTATAAAAACGAATTGGTTTTTGTTTCTGAGCGAACACAAGATATGGTAAATTATACTACCAATGCTTGGAATAAGCAACCTTTTTTAAATGTGTATTCGTCTGCAATTGCTAGTAGTAGTGATGGAAAAGCAAAGTTTACTAAAAAGGTAAAAACATTCTCTTGGCATATTAATACCAATTATCACGATGGCCCTGTGTGTTTTAATGCAGAACAAAATGTGATGTATTTAACAAGAGTAAATTATGTTCTAAATAAAAAAGATAAAAACTTTGTTAACCTTCCTAAGATATACATTTCGAAATTAAATGGAAAGTCTTGGGGCAAAGCCGAACCATTTCAATACAATAGCGATGGGTATACTACTGCTCATCCCAGTATTTCTGCTGATGGGCAACTATTATATTTTGTTTCTGATATGCCGGGCGGATTTGGTGGAACAGATATTTATGTTTGTAAAAAAGAAGGCGATGGTTGGGGTAAACCACAAAACATAGGAGATCAAGTAAATACTGCCGGCTCGGAAGTGTTTCCATACATAAGAAAAGATGGGATGTTATATTTTTCTTCTGATGGACATTCAAGCTTTGGTGGATTAGATGTGTTTTCTTCTTCAAAAATAGATGGAAAATATTCGGATGTTAAAAATTTAGGTCTTCCATTAAATTCGGCTACCGATGATTTTGGAATTGTCTTTAATGATGATAACACGAAAGGTTATTTTTCTAGTGACAGAACCGGTGGTAAGGGTTCTGACGATATTTATAGTTTTGTTGCCTTAAATAAATTTTTAACAGTAGCGGGTAAAATTTTATTGAGCAAAAATTTAAACGACCCTGCAAAAAATGCGGAAGTAATGTTACTTACCGAAGATGGAAAAATAATTAGTGTTGCAACAACAGATAATACAGGTTTTTTTAAGTTTGACAAATTGGATCCGGATAAAAAATACATGATAAAATTGGATGAAACAGATCCTCAACTCAAAAACAAATCAAAATATTATCTTACGGACGAAAAAGATAAAATTATTCGTGTTACTGTGATTAACGATAAAGGTGGAAAGTTTGTATTTCAAAATTTGCCTGCTGATCCAAATGGTTTGCCGGAGCTTGGTGCAGGAGATGATGTGAGTATTGCCGGTAATATTTTGTTTGGTGAAAATCCATCAAAACCATTAGCTAATACAGTTGTAAATTTACTAAACGATAAAGGCGAAGTGGTACAAACAGCTACAACCAATGCTTTTGGAGCTTTTGTATTTACAGATTTACCTGCCGATCAAAATTTTCTTGTGAAAGTAGATGAAAGTGATACCCAACTTGCTCCCAATACAAAAATTATTATTACCAATAAATCCGGTAAGGAAATGCAAACTACTAAAGCAGGTGAAGGCGGAGACTTTAAATTCTCTTTCCTTGCAGCAGATAAAGTGTCCTTAAAATTAATGACTGTAGAAGATAGTGAATTGCGTTTCGATTTAAAAGGAAATTTACTTACCGAAAACAAATTACCTTTATCTTTCTCAACAGTAAACATTGTTAACGACAAAGGAATGGTATTGCAAACCACTAAAACAGATGTAAATGGTAGTTTTCAGTTTGATAATTTACTTGCCGATAAAACTATTTTATTTGCATTAGATGATAAAGAAGAAAAATTAAAAGCGTACAATAAAATATTGTTAACCAATTCTAAAGGAGTGGTGATAAAAGAATTTATTCGTGCAAATGGTATTTTTGTATTCATTCTTTTACAAGCCGATCAAAATAAATTAGGTGTATTGTATGTGGATGACCCATGGTTGAAGGTATTACAACTGAAAAATCAAGCAAAAAAAGACAGCTTGACCATTGTTGAAAATGTTTACTATAATTATGGTGAAGCAAAAATTTTACCAGAGGCTGCTAAAACATTGGATAAGGTTATCAATATTATGAAGAATGATCCATCACTTGTAATTGATATGTCGGCTCACACCGATTCGCGTTCTACTGTTGAATTTAACTTGAAATTATCGGAGCAAAGAGCAAAAGCTGCGGTTGATTATATTGTTAAAGGTGGTGTTACTAAAGATAGAATTTCAGGTAAAGGATACGGTGAAAGTAGATTAATTAATAAATGTGCCGATGGAGTGGAATGTACAGAGGAAGAGCACGGTAAAAACCGAAGAACGGAATTTAAGATTTTAAGTAAGAAAAAATAAACTTGTAAAAAACACACTACTTTGAAAGTCCCTTGTTTCGGGACTTTTTTAGTAAAAAGAAAATCCGGCACAATAAATGCAAATGCCTTGAAAAAACACCTTCTATGAAAAAAATATTTACTTCTATCATCCTTTTTGCACTATTACTTTTAAATAGTATCTCAATTGCGCAAACTACTCATCCTGTAGAACTAGGATTTAATGTTGGAGCTTCTTGGCTACAAAGTGACGTTAAAATGAAAAAACTTGGTGGTGCCGGTGGTTTTACATTAGGACAAATGTATGCTCAAAACGATAAAAATGCTTTGGATTGGGGTTGGCGCTTTCGTTATTTGAATGCTATTGCATACGGACAAGATTCTAAAAAATCGACTGGAATAGCCAATAATCCTATTTTAAACGGAGCTTATGATACAGCTTACAATTATAATTCAAACGGAGGATTTGTTTATCAAAATTACAAAACAACTATTAATGAGTTGTCGCTTGAGTTAGTTATTGGTGCAAACCAAATGCGTAATAAAACAAAAGTATATCCTTATATTTTTGGTGGTTTAGGAATAATACAAGCGGTAACAAAAACCAATCAGTTAGATGCTAACAATAAACGTTATAACTACATAGCTGTTGATTCAAACGGAACAGCAAATGGTTCTCAAATTACTTCTTCATTAAACAAAATGTATGATGGTACATACGAAACTACAGCAGAAGGAAGTGAAACTCCTTTATGGAAATTTGTGCCTTCATTGGGTGTTGGTTTAGGTTATCAATTCACTCCTGGTTTTTCTATGGGTATTGAACATAAAATGACTTGGGCTTTACACGATGGACTTGACGGACAACAATGGGCAAATGATAATACATTAAGTCCTACAAAAGATAAATATCATTATTCTTCGGTATGGTTGAAATTTAGTTTCGGCAGAGGAACTCATCCTACATCAACCAATACAAATATAAGCACGAATACAAATAATGTAAACACGAATACGAATACAAATATTATTACAACTGCCGGAGATAAACCTACCGTTATTATTATTAATCCTAGTGTTAATTCTTATACATCAACTTCTCAAGGTTATACCGTTAGAGCAACCATTAAAAATGTTTCATCTAAAAATGATATTGGTTTAGTTTATAATGGTGTTAGCAATACTAATTTTACTTACGATGCTACTTCACAAACATTTGCTTTTCCTTTGATGTTATTGAATGGAAATAATTCATTTATGATTACTGCAACCAATGTAAATGGGAACACAACTAGTAATGCAATCGTGTTTTTTGAATCACCAATTGTGGTTACTCCTCCTTTACCGGCTCCAATTATAAAGATTACAAGTCCAACAACAAACCCTTATTCAACAACAATGAATAATGCGACTGTTTTAGCAACTGTTTTAAATGTTGCTGCACAAAGCCAGATTAGTGTTACAATAAATGGAGTAGCAACGGGTAGTTTTCTTTATAATGCAACTTCACATATATTGAATGTGAATAGCAATTTAAATTCTGGAGCTAATACTTTTGTTGTTGCTGCAACCAATGTGTCGGGTAGCGATTCAAAATCTATAACCGTTATTTATAATATTGCAAATGTAACACCGCCACCATTGATTACATTTATTAATCCGGCTGTAAATCCCTTTACTTCAACTGTTTCATCTTTGCCAATAAATGCAATTGTTCAAAATATAACATCTGTTGGACAAATTTCTGTAACTTCTAATGGCGCTCCAGTCCCTACAAGTTTGCTGGGCTTTAATCCTTCAACCGGACAATTAAGTTTTAATTCAAATTTAATTGTTGGTGCAAATACGGTAAATATTTCTGCAACCAATGTTGCGGGAGCAGATTCAAAAGCTATTACCATTATTTATAATCAGCCTGTTGTAGTTACTCCGGCACCGGTTGTTACTATAACATCGCCAACAGTAAATCCTTTTACAACATCTAGTAATGTTACAACTGTGCGAGCAGTTGTATTAAATGTTTCTTCTCCTTCTCAAATAGCAGTATCTGTGAATGGAGTAAACACAAGTGCATTTTCTTACAACATGGCAAGTAAACAAATGTTGTTAACAATTAATTTAATTGCCGGTGCCAATGCAATAACTGTTTCTGCAAGTAATACTTCCGGTAATGATTCTAAATCTACAACCATTATTTACTCACAACCAATAGCAACACCTGCTCCAATTGTAACCATTACTTCACCAACAGGTAATCCTTTTAATACATCAAGTAATGTTGTTGCTATAAGTGCTTCAGTGTTAAATGTATTATCTGCTTCACAAATTGCTGTTTCATTAAATGGTGTTAACGCAAATGCCTTCACTTATAGTTTTGCAACAAAACAATTTAACTTCAATGCTAATTTAATTGCCGGTGCAAATATTGTTACCATTTCTGCAACAACTACTTCCGGTAGTGATTCAAAATCAGAAACCATTATTTATTCGCAACAAGTTGCTACTCCTTCTCCAAGTATTACTATCACTGCTCCGAATACAAATCCTTTTAATACAACTAGCAATATTGCTGCTATTGCTGCAACTGTTTTAAATGTTACATCCGCTTCTCAAATAACAGTTTCTATAAATAGCGTTTCTACAAATATCTTTATGTATAATATGGCAACTAAGCAGTTGACCTTATCGCCACCTTTAATTGTAGGTGCAAACATTGTAACTATTTCTGCGAATACAACATCAGGAAGTGATTCAAAATCTATAACCATTATTTACACACCG
>JAYVZC010000508.1:0-2504 GCA_043783695.1 Bacteroidota bacterium | reverse complement strand
GGCCGGGCCTGCCTGCCGGACAGGCAGGGTGAGGTCGATGTTGTTCTTTTACACGGAGTAACCTCATCTGGTAAAACCGAAATCTACGTAAAGTTAATTGAGCAAGCCATTGCAGAAGGGAAACAGGTTTTGTATTTGCTTCCTGAAATTGCACTGACAACTCAAATTATTAATCGTTTAAGAAAATACTTTGGTGAAACGGTTGGCGTTTATCATAGTAAATTCAATGAAAATGAAAGAGTAGAAGTGTGGAACAATGTATTAGGAAATAAGTCAAAAGAGTTAAGTCAGAAGTCAAAAGAAGAATACGCAAATTATAAATTAGTGATTGGAGCACGTTCAGCATTGTTTTTGCCATTCAGTAACTTAGGACTGGTAATAGTTGATGAAGAACATGATACTTCTTACAAGCAATACGATCCGTCTCCGCGATACAATGCTCGTGACGGAGCTATTTATTTGGCTCACATTCACAAAGCGAAAACATTGTTGGGTTCTGCAACTCCAAGCCTAGAAAGTTATTACAATGCTCAAGAAGGCAAATATGGTTTTGCAGAAATGACCAAGCGTTTTGGTGGTGTGCAAATGCCTGAAATTTTAATTGCCGATGTGAAAGAGGCGACTCGAAAAAAAATGATGAAGTCGCATTTCTCACCTTTGCTTTTAGATACAGTTACTTTAGCTTTAGAAAAAAAAGAACAAATTATTTTATTTCAAAACAGAAGAGGGTTTGCTCCTCAACTCGAATGCAATATGTGTGCTTGGGTTCCACAATGTACAAACTGCGATGTAAGTTTAACTTATCATAAATTAAGCAATCAATTACGTTGTCACTATTGCGGTTACTCAATTAAGCCACCAAGTAAATGTGCCGCTTGTGGCGATACCGATTTAAAGATGAAAGGTTTTGGTACAGAAAAAATAGAAGAAGAATTATCAATCTTTTATCCGAAAGCAAGAATTGCTCGTATGGATTTAGATACCACCAGAAGTAAGTTTGCGCATCAACATATTATACAGGATTTTGAAGAAGGGAACATTGATATTTTGGTAGGAACACAAATGGTAACCAAAGGATTGGATTTCGATAATGTAAGCATGGTTGGAATTTTAAATGCTGATAGCATGCTGAACTTTCCTGATTTCAGATCGTTTGAAAGAAGCTATCAGTTGATGGCACAAGTATCGGGTAGGGCAGGCCGAAAAAATAAACGAGGGAAAGTGATCATCCAATCACAAAATCCGGAGCATAGTATTATTCAGGAGGTCATCGCGAACGATTATCTGTCAATGTACACGAATCAATTATTGGACAGAAAAAATTTCAATTATCCGCCTTATTATCGTTTGATTGAAATAACATTGATACATAGGAATGTGGATATGGTAAATGCATCTTCTAAATATTTAGCAGATGCATTAAAAAAACATTTTTCTAAACGTGTGCTTGGGCCAGAGTTTCCATTGGTTTCTCGAATTCGTAATTTATATCATAAAAACATTTTATTGAAAATTGAAAGAGATGCTTCTGTCGGACAAGTGAAAAAAATACTTAGTGAATTGCTGATCAAGTTTAAATCGGGTACTGATTATAAATCGGTAAGAGTAAATATTGATGTGGACCCGATGTAAACCAATTCTTAATTTATTCCGATAATTATCTGAATGAATTTTAGAATAGTTTATGCTGATCGACAATTATCTTTAGCCCAAAAATTGGCAAATAGATATTGCGTTTCGGTATAAATAACGAAGCAATCCCGAAAATTCGGAATTGCTTCGTCTCAACCCTACCACCCAACTTAATTTACTTTGATTGTCAAAGGACTTATCGGAACAACTATTCCATCAGGACCAATTCCTTTTATATTTTCAATTAATATTCGTTCATTCTTTTTTATTCTTTGTAATCGAGTCAACATTTTCGGTGTTAACATATTATCTGGCGATTCATAATCTTCTGCCATTCCATTGCCAATAAAACTCATTGTAAATGAAGTAATTTTTGGATTGGCTTTGTACTCAAAAGAAGGATAGAAAGCAATTAACCCTTTTTGAATTTGAATTGTTCCTTTATTCATTCTGCCACTTTCAATCAACTCACCAAATTTTGCATTTGGTTTCGGAATTCTTTTTATTCTTAATATTTGCGAACCCATATTTCTTCTTTCACCATTATCCATAGTTGCAACTACATTTACCGTTACAGTTCCATCACTATTGGGTTTTACTTCGTACTTGCCATTTCCTTTGTTTGTCAAAACCGCATTTGTTGCAGAAACCGATAATTTTTCATTTGGAAATCCTGGAACTGAAACAGAAATAGGATTTGGTAAGCCTCGGTAAACTACATTCATGTTTTCAGCAGCTACAGTTAAAGCAGGCTTAGCAACAATGTATTCCGATTTGAAAGGAAATATTTGTTCTCTCCCATCTGGTGAAACAACCTTTACAGTTCCGGAATAATTTACAAGTCCTTCTTTTGTTGTAGCTGCAGAGTATTT
>JAYVZC010000507.1:0-2509 GCA_043783695.1 Bacteroidota bacterium | reverse complement strand
AAGCCTATTTGTAAGTTTCAACAAGTTTTTAAATCAATGTACTTATTTGGAGCATATTCTCCAATAACTGGAAGTCATTTTGAATTTGAATTTCCACAATGTAATGGAGATAATTTTCAAATTTTTTTAGACGAATTTTCAAAAGAAGATGAAAAAGAGTTTAAAATTATCTTACTTGATAATGGAGCATTTCATAAAGTTCAAAAATTAATCATACCTAAAAACATTTGGTTGCTTTTTATACCACCATATTCTCCAGAACTTAATCCTTCTGAAAAAATTTGGTGGAAAATGAAAAGAGCCTTTACGGGAAAACTACATAAAACGCTCGATGAAGTCAGTGATTTTATAACGAATCAAGTTTCTGTGCTATCAAAAGATATTGTCAAAAGTATTTGTGGTTTTGAGTATATTCTCTCTTGCCCTTTTTGGACTAATACTTAATTTTAATTGGTATTACTATTTGTTATGACGATTATGGAATCGGTGATATTCCCATCATCTTTATACATGGATTCCCTTTTTGCAAATCGATGTGGGAAGACCAAATGGAATTACTCAAAAAAACACATAGAGTAATTGCTTATGATATACGTAGCTATGGCAAATCCAGTGCTGGTGAAGACGAACAATGTATCCGTTTATTTGCAGATGATTTATTAAACTTTATGGATGCTATACAAATAGATAAAGCAATTGTTTGTGGTTTTTCAATGGGTGGATATACCTTATTGAGTGCCGCATCTCGTTATGCAAAAAGATTTGAAGCACTTATTTTATGTGACACACAATGCATTGCCGATTCGCCAGAAGTAAAAGAGAAACGAAATGAAATAATTGCTCAAGTAAAAGACGGCAAACTAAATGATTTTACCGAAACATTTCTTTCCTCTGTTTTTTGTGCTGAGTCTATAAAATTGAAACCGGAAATTGTTGAAAAAGCAAGGAAAATGATTTTAGCTACATCACCGCATGCAATTATTGGAGGATTAGCTGCTATCACTCAACGCTGGGAAACTTGTTCAACTTTAAATGAAATTTCTGTCCCTACATTAATTTTGTGTGGACAAGAAGATACAGTAACTCCTATAGTCCAATCTGCATTTATACATAGTCATATAGAAAATTCTATATTACATGTTATAGAAAATGCCGGACACATGTCGAACCTTGAACAACCTAATGAATTTAATTTACGCCTTGGTAATTTTATTAAGAGTTTAGTGAAAGAGGAAATCCTGATATTATAGAACCTCAACCTCTGTCCCCTCTCCTTAAAAAAGAAGAGGGATTAGACTCTGCAAAAAATAGTTGTTGATGAATATTTATGCCTTTTCATTCCTTTCTTACTTTTTAAATAAGACATATCGTATTACAAAATCAATTGTACCCAGTTTATAATCGTTTAAGTTAAATTGCGGTGAATCTATTTCAGCATTTGTTTTCCCCCAAATATCAAATACCTCATTGTTTTTGAATACCACATCATCATAATTTCTATCGGTGGTGTACATAGCGGATTTGGTTAATGGAAGATGGTACCTTAAATCGAGATAAAGATTTTTATCTGAAATTTTAAAGGTTGTTCCTAAACCAATAACAAAACTTGTTCGCGGTGATTTGAATACATCTATTGTGCCCGAAACTTTTGCTATTTCTGTTTTTGTATCAATCAAAACGTTGCTTGCATAAGTTTCGGTAATTTTTGTTTCGTCCGATTCAATTTTGGGGTTACCAAGAAATAAAAACTCTAAACCACCCAAAACCCTAAATGTTTTGTTCTCACCAAAACCATATTGCACCATTAATGGAAAACTGCCCCATAAGGTTTTCATTTTAATTGATGAAGTAATAATTTTTTTATCCCCATCTCCATTACCATCAAGACCATTTTTGAAATAATCAATAGTCGTTTTCTGAGTTAGGGAATTGAATGTTGGCTCAACAAGAGCTGATAGGTTATCGGTTATGTTATATTGAAAGCAGCCACCTATACCAAACGTAAATCCAAATTTTTGTTTTACATCCCATGTTATTATATCTTTATCAATGGCATTTCGGTAATTAAAATTTTCCACTAAATTTTTAGAATGAATTCGTCCAGTTCCGAAACTAATTTTCGGGCTTATCTCAAAACTTTGCGCTAATGAATTTAGTGTAGCGATGGCAAGGAAGCCAATAATTATAATTTTTTTCATATTTTTTATTTTTATATACTTGGTGGTGTTTTGCTTTTTTTAGTCTTCTGATATGTTCTTAAATCATAAGAAAGCATTAAACCTATGATATGTGTTCTATCGGGTTTTTTAATATTTACATCTTTTTGAAACATGTAAAAGCTGGTTAAGTGCAGATTTTCAATTAATCTCCAATCTAAGCCAATAGCATAGCGCATTACTCTGAATTCATTTTTTCCATTGAACCTAAAAAAAGGTTCATACGAAATATACGGGTCAACTAATTTACAAAGATTGTAATCCAAAGTAAATTTACTTCTAATAAAATCTTC
>JAYVZC010000506.1:0-2513 GCA_043783695.1 Bacteroidota bacterium | reverse complement strand
TTTTTCCAATAAGAGTTTCTGTCTTCAACCCCAGGCTTTCTAATATTTTCCCACCTGCCATTGTCCATTTTAAGTTAGTATCAAACACCGCAAAAAGCAACGGTAACTGGCTAACTGCAAGTTTGAACAGCTGTTCACTTTCTACTAAAGAGTTCATGATTTTTACCTTATCCTCATTTTCAACAGCTAGCATAACTATATCTGCTACTGAGTATGCAAAAGCCTGATCTTCATATGACCATATTCTTTTTTGTATTATCTGCTCATGTAAAATTACTCCAATCACTTTTTCAGAAGTCCTGATAGGAATAGTCATTAGTGATGTTATACCCAAAGGTTTTAAATAATTATTAGCTAACTCTAACGTTCTAGGGTCATCTAATGCGTCATTAGCATCCAGAATACGATTATTATTTAGTTCTTGAAAAAATCTTGGGTAGTCAATTTTTTGAAAAGATACACCCGGTAAAAAACTATTTTTACTCAATGAATAAGTATTTGTGGAACTCAATACAGTTCTGTTTTCATTAAAAAAACAAATACTCAAACGTTCCACTTCAAGTACTTTTGCCACAGATACAAGTATTTTATTAAATCTATCGGTATGTGATTGTTCTATCATAAAACTATTCAGTTTCAATAGTTCTTGCTGGCGAAACAGCATTTGTGAGGTTTTTCTTTTTTCGGCTTCTTGTTGTTTCCTATGTTCAGTAATATCACGAAAACTCCATACACGACCTACAATATTTAATTTTGTTTTCTGTGGTTTCGAATAGCGTTCAAAAACCCGACCATCTAAAAATTCTAATATATCAAAACTCTCAGATTCCGGAGAGGTATCTAATTCTTTAACCTTTGAAACAAATTTATCCGAATCCATTAATTGCCCAAGAATATATACCAATATTTGTTTATCTTCTTTAGTTTGAATTATTGAATCAGGAATGCCCCACATTTCAATAAATTTTTTATTGAAATCAACAATTTTTCCATCTGCGTTAACTACTAAAATACCATCGGTAGTTGATTCGATTGTGGCTTTAGATAAAGCTAATGACCGCTCTATATCATCAACAAACTGTTTACGTTCAGAAATATCAGTAAAGGCTCCTATCATCCTTATTGGCTTTCCTTCACCATTATAGGAAATAAACCCACGATCGATGATAAAAGCAAATTCTCCATTAACTCTCTTAAATCGGTATTCCTGATTCCATAATTGTTTTTTTTCTTTAAAAGCAACGTCGAGAGCGGTGGTTATTTTTTCAAAATCATCCGGGTGAATATGAGATTTCCACCAATCTGCCTGAGGACTATTTGGACCATTAAAAATTTTTTCATATTGTTCATTCCTCCATAATTTTCCAATTTCAATATCCCAATCATAAATAGAATCCTGTGTTGCCGCCAAAACATAATTAAAACGTTCCAAAACAAAATTAACCCGTTGCTGACCTAGTCGTAAATCTTCTTCTAATTTTTTTGAATCAGTAATATCCGTTGCCATACCTCCAATTGCATATAATTTTCCTTCCTGATCAAGTAAGGGAAATTTTGAAACAATAAAAGTATTAACACCATGGTCTGTTGGTATTTTTTCTTCATAAAAAATTGCTTTGCCATTATCAAGTACACGCTTATCATTCGCAACAAAAGAATCGGCAAACTCTTTCGGAAAAATATCGTGATCGGTTGTACCTATTACTTTTTCTTTTGTAACCTTATAAATTTTTTCAAATTGTTTATTGATAAAAAGGTAACGTCCATCAGGTTTCTTAACAAAAATAACGGTTGCAGAGTTATCCATCAGATCCTGAAACTGTTTTTGGGAATCCTTAAGTGTATTATACAAATTGGCATTATCCAACAAAATGGAGGTTTGTGTGGCTAAAATTTTTAATATCTCAATTTTCTCAAGAGTAAATGCACCTGGTAAAAGATTATTTTCCAGGTATATAATTCCAAAAAGTTTTTCTTTTTTACTAATAGGAATACAAGCTATTGATTTTGGAAGATTTTTTTTAATGTATTTATCTATGCCATAAACAGAATCTTGTGAAGCATCATTAAGAATAACTTTTTCATTAGTTTTTTTTACGTATTTAATTATTTTTTCCGGAATAAAATTGTAATCAGGTTCATGCAAGGTATCATAGAGCTTGATATCGATACCGTTATTTGAAACGGCTTCCGCAGCTATTGATAATTTATTGTCAACTTCAAGTAATAAATATCCTTTACTTGAACCCATCTGCTCCATGATTACCTGCATTAATGATTCCGTCAAATTTTTAGATGTTATCTGTTCTGATAAAATCTCATAGGCGTTCACTAAAGCAACCAAATCGTGTTGTTCTATTGGAAAGCTATCCGTTATGGATGATATGGCTGGAGTTTTTTCTTCCATTGTGTTTTTATCGTCAGTTGATTTTACGATTCATTTATAAACTGTTTATTTTATTTCTCGCTGAGTACCGCTGATTAATTCGCAGAGTTACACAGAGTATTTTATT
>JAYVZC010000505.1:0-6014 GCA_043783695.1 Bacteroidota bacterium | reverse complement strand
GCAACAAACCAAAATTCATTTTTTCGATGAGTGACTTATTGAAATTTGAAGATGGAACATTGGGCAAAGATCTAGCACTTTACTTAAATAAGAAGAGTTTTAAACTACTTCCCAACTACGAGCAACACGATTGTAAGCACATTATTCTTCAATACGAGATGGATGAATCGGGAGAAGCTAAAATGCAATTTTATTTTTTAGGAAACAGACATTATTCTGTTCCAGTTGTGAGCACATGTATCATCTGCTTTTTTCTGATGCCTGAATATTGGAAACAATTTTATAAAGAGTATCAAAAAGGACAATTTGGTAAACCTTTTGAAGATATTGACTATAACGCATTAGTATATTTAAAAACAAACGATTTACGTAAAACGTATCAGCAATGTTAACAGAATTCAAATTAAAAAGAAAAATCAAAACCTGGATTTTTGTATTCATAGTATTTTTGATTTTAAGTGGAGTAACTGCATTTCCAATAGAAGCAGAGCTTACATTTTTAGTCAATCATTCTTCTTGCTTTCCTGATATTATGCAAAAATGGTTGCTGGATATTTACAATGAAGTAAAAGCTACCAACACCAATTTTCCTCATCTTTCCTATGGCACCGATTGGCTGGCCTTTGCACACATTGTAATTGCAACCGTTTTTATTGGTCCTTTTATTGATCCCGTGAAAAACATTTGGGTAATTCAGTTTGGAATGATTGCTTGCATTATGGTTTTTCCACTGGCATTGATCGCTGGTCCTATCCGACATATTCCCTTTTTCTGGCAACTGATTGATTGCTCTTTTGGTGTGTTTGGGTTTATTCCGCTTTACATCATATATATAAACATTCAAAAACTTGAATTGCAAAATAAATAATATGAATAAACATTTGAATTGGACATTAATAAAATAAAAACTAACACAATGAAAAAAAACGATTGGGCAATTATCATCTCTGTTCTGCTATATGGGACACTATTTTACGATCAAACAGCAGGAATTAATTTTTTACTTTTTAATTTATTGTTAGTCGGACTTCTCATATACAGAAAAATGGATTTGATTAAAAGTAAAGTTTGGTTGTCGGTAGCAATAGGAGCAATAGCTTCTTCCTTTTTTATTTTCATGTATGGTAGTGCGTTGGCAATATGGGCAAACTTGTTTTCACTATTTATTTTATCTGCGCTAAGCATTAATCCCAAAACTTCTTTTTTAACGAGTATCTTCTTGACGATTTGTTCTACAGGTTCGTCTTGCGTATTTATGTTCATCAATTGGGCTAATCGAAAGAGCAAACAAATTGTAGGAGTTTATCATCGTCCCTTTTATGTGAAGTTATTTTTATTCATCATTCCATTTTTGATTGCGATTTTATTTTTCTTCTTTTATCAAACATCCAATCCATTATTTTACAATTTCACCAAAAACATCAATCTTGATTTTATCTCTATTGGTTGGATTTTCTTTACTCTTGGTGGTTTACTCTTGCTTTACGGTTTCTTTCACAATAAAATATTGCCTGGTTTTTATGAATTGGATTCAAGGGTTTCTTTAAATCTCAGCCCTGAAATCGCTTCGAGAAAAAATTTCTTTAACAGTTTAATGCGCATTGACAATGAAAACCTTTCCGGGATTATTTTATTCGTAATGTTGAATTGTTTGCTTTTTATTTTGAATGTGCTTGATATTAATTACTTTTTATTTAATGGAAAATTACCTGAAGGAACAAATCATAAAGGCTTTGTACACGAAGGAATAGGAACTTTGATTATGTCCATTGTAGTAGCAATATGTATTATCTTATTTTACTTCCGTGGAGAATTAAATTATTATAAACAAAACAAATGGCTTAGAATAATGGCATTGTTGTGGATTGTTCAAAATGCATTCATGATATTTTCAACTGCATATCGCAATAATTTATACATAGAAGAATCAGGGATTTCCTACAAAAAAATTGGTGTGTATGTTTATTTGATTCTAGCTTTCATTGGATTGGCAACAACCTTGATTAAAGTATTAAAATTTAAAACAAACTGGTATTTATTCAGAATGAATGCTGCTGCGTATTATTACTTTTTAGTATTTGCATGCTTTTTTAATTGGGACATCATCATTACCAATTTCAATATCAAAAAATATACAGAAGAGCATAAAAAGTTAGAAAAATATTTGCTACTCGATCTAAGTTTTAAAAACCTTCCACAACTTTTGACATTGCCAGATTCAGCAGCTAATAGCGATGATTCCGAAGCGCGCGATTATTATAATTTTTCAAGAGGAACTTATTATTACGATTATAAAACAGGATTGGCTTCTAAGCTCTACAATTTTATGGATGAATATCAAAAAATGGAATGGCAATCGTATTGTTCCGAAAAAACTAGAACTTACAATGATATAGTTGGCTTAAAAGACAAAATACAATCACTCGATTTTCAATATAATTATTTTATTTCTCTGAAAGCTTTGACATTGTTTGATAACCTTCGTTCACTAACTATTTTAAATGGAAATATACAAGACTTGTCGGAATTAAAACGGTTTCCAAAATTGGAAAAATTATGTTTAAACTCCTCTGGTATCGATACATTAGATAAAATGCCTTTATTTAAGTCTTTGCGAGAATTAAATTTAAGCAACAACTCAATTACAAATTTAAGACCGCTTGAAAAAATTAAAACGATAGAAGTCCTAGATATATCAGGAGAGTATAATCGGTTTAAAAGTTATGCTCCATTGTTAGCACTAAACAAATTAAGAAGATTAAGAATCGGAAGAATCACTTCTGAAGGTTTAGATTCATTGCAACACGCCTTGCCCAATGTAAAAATTGAAGCAAACATTGTTAATGTATATCCAACGAGATGAAAATAGTTAAAACAATCATATGGCTTACTGTATTTAGTATTGCCATGGGCTATCTGGAAACATCGGTAGTAGTATATCTCAGAAAAATTTATTATCCGGATGGATTCAAATTTCCACTGGTTTGTGTTACTCGTGATATTGCAATAACGGAATTTTGGAGAGAAGCAGCAACAATTATTATGCTAATAGGAGTGGGAGTGATGGTTGGAAAAAATCCTATTCAACGATTTATATTTTTCATTTATTGCTTTGCTATTTGGGATATATTTTATTATGTGTTTTTGAAAGTACTTCTTAATTGGCCCAACTCACTATTTACTTGGGATATTTTGTTTTTAATTCCTGTTCCTTGGGTTGGACCTGTAATTGCACCATGTATCATATCTTTCGTCTTGATAATTTTCACATTTGTTGTCCTCTATTTTCAAGAAAAAGGAAAGTTTGTTCATGTTACTTTCATGGAATGGATATTATTCATTTTTGGAAGCATCACAGCAATAATTTCTTTTATGTGGGATTATATCATTTACGTTTCGGAATATGGAGCAGATAAAGGTATTGGGACATTGTCCAGTAATAAAAACATGTTTGATGAAATAAAAAATTATGTACCTCAACATTTTAATTGGTGGTTGTTTGGAATTGGACAGGGAATAATATGTTTGGCAATATGTATGATATATAAACGCATAAAAAAATCTTAAACACATAGAGACATAGAAAATAAGGGGAGGTTTGAGAATGGATAGGTTCTCATAGAAAAAATCGTTAAACTATTTTTTGTTGTGTGTTTCTATGAGTGCACACAGAATGAGTAACAACTATAAAATCTATGTGTTTAAAATTTTGATAATTAAAAATGAAAAATGAAAAAAAATCTAATCAAAGTTATGGCAGTTTCATCTGCCCTAAGTATTATCCTCTTATATTTCAGAATTCAATGGAGTGGAAGTTTAATGTTTGTTTTTCTTCCATGGAATTTATTTTTAGCATGGATTCCATTCCTATTAGCAATGGCACTTTCAGAAATGAATAATAATGGAAATTCAAGAATTAAAAAACTAGGAGTATTTTCTGCATGGTTATTGTTTTTCCCGAATTCACCTTATATACTAACCGACTTATTCCACTTGCGTTTACGCTCAGAAATTCCACTTTGGTTCGATTTGGTTTTGATACTTTCATTTGCATGGAACGGTTTGTTATTAGGCTATTCATCTTTATTCGAAATTCAAAAAATATTGAGAAGAAGATTGTCGGCTAATGTTGTTAATTTTTTTATTTCCTGTTTAATGGTGCTATGTAGTTTCGGAATATATTTAGGCCGTTATCCTCGATATAATAGTTGGGACATACTTACAAATCCAATTACCTTGTTCTCCGATATTTTTAATATGCTTATTCACCCAATGAACAATACTCGAATGCTTGGTGTTACATTTTTCTTTTCCGTATTTTTGATGGTAAGTTTTTGGACATTACAAACATTGATAAATCACAAGCAACATGACAACAAATAAATCTTTTAATCTTGCAGATAGAATATTGAGTTTTGGATTCGCCATTCAAGGTATAATTGCATTTTTTAAAACACAACACAATGCATGGATTCATCTGTTGGCAACAATTGTAGTGATAACGGCAGGATTTGTCTTAAAAGTAGATAACATGGAATGGTGCTGGTTGATTGTGTCTATAGTATTGGTGTTTATGGCAGAAATGTTTAATACAGCCATCGAATTTTTAACAGATCTGGTTTCCCCAGAATTTCATCCTACAGCAAAAAAAGTAAAAGATGTAGCCGCAGGAGCTGTTTTAATTGTAGCAATGGGGGCTGTAATAATTGGATCATTAATATTCTTGCCAAAGATAGTGTAACCGGATTGGCCAAAGTGCCAATACATTTATCATTTTTTAATCATACCCCTCACTACCAAACACAGAAAATAAAAAATCCTTTTTTATCATGAAAATCATAAATAATCTGCAGCCTGCCCCGAGTCTTCAGGGTTCCAATTCTTCACAGCTCAGAAATGTCAGTTAGTAAAGTAAACCACCATATTGCAATCAAACCAATTATTTCATATATTTGATAAAAGAATTTCACCATGAAAAAACTACTTTTCTCTTTTGCATTCGCATTCGTTTTTTTTGCAAACGGAGACAAGATTATCTCAAAGAAGTTTATTAAGCAGTAAATTCTACAATTCTCCAATTCACTAGATTTCTATTTCTCTAATTTTTTCAAGATTTCATATTCAAAAACTGCAAAGGTAAATCGTAACTACCTTGCCGCATTAATGAAATAACTGCTTGCAAGTCATCCAGTTTTTTTCCAGAAACACGAACTTGATCATCCATCATTTGTGCTTGTACTTTTAGTTTGGAGTCTTTTATGTCTTTGATGATTTTACGAGCAACATCTTTGTCAACGCCTTCTTTTACTTTAATATCCTTTTTAATCATTACTCCTGATCCATAATGTTCTTTACTAAAATCCAGACAAAGAGGGTTTAAATGTTGCTTAATCATTCGTTGTCTAATAATATCTATGATTGACTCTAAACGCATATCATTTTCCGTTACGATATTTATTAACATACCTTTTTTATCAAGCGTAATTTCACTTTTAGAACCATGAAAATCAAAACGATTAACAATTTCCTTACGTGCTACGTTTATTGCATTATCAAGCAATTGAGCATCTACTTTGTTTACTATATCAAATGAAGCCATAGGTTACGAATTTTTGGGTACGGACAACTAATCAAAACGAATTTACGAACCTGCCTGCGGTAGGCAGGTCTGTGTGTGTTATTTCTTTTTCTTGTCTACTATCTACTGTACTTTTTGAATTTTGACTTATTTCTCTTTTAATTTTTTATTTCAGCAATCATACACCGTGCGCTACCACCACCATATTGCTCAATAGTATAAAGAGGACTGTACAACAATGTCCCATATTGTTCCAGTTGTTTTATTTGTGCGGAATTTAATGATTTGAATGCTTGTTCACTCATTACTATAAAACTTTCTCCTTTTGAATTATTTAGTTGATACATATTTCCCGCAAAGCAATTCATTTGTTCGTAAGTGATTGAGATAATTTCGTGATTTGTATTTTTTAATGAATTAATTATTCTTTCCAAAT
>JAYVZC010000504.1:0-6027 GCA_043783695.1 Bacteroidota bacterium | reverse complement strand
AAGAACACATCCACAAGATATTAGATTTTATATTCTACTTCCTATCCATTCAACAAAATCAAACTGTTTATCAATAGAGTCTACTTGTAATTTATTGCCTTCTGTTTTAATTTGTTTGTACAATTGCTTCAGCTTCTCTTTCTTTTGTGCTGTTGGCTTTCTGTCGGAAATAAGTCGTATGGCATCCAAAATTTTCATCGCTCCTCCGTGTTTTTTTTCTTGCGACAAAAATCGCTTGACCGATTGAATTTGATTATTAAAAAATAAATCTTCTTTTTCAAACAAAACAATTAAATATAACAATCGAGTATTGATACGTATTTCTATTCGAATATTCATTTCGCGTTCTGTATTCAATATTTTATTTAACCACTTGATTGATGAACGATAATCTTGCTCACAAAATGCAACAACGGCCATCATAAATAGCAAATCGAAAACAGTCGGGCTAAACAACAAACTAATTTTTTTTAGTTCCGGCTCTATTTTTTTTACAAGCGATACACCTTCTTCGGTTTCCCCTAACTTATAAAGCAAAAACAATTCACTTTCATTTGTATGGATAAATACCATTTTTGAAAGTGTGGCGTTTTTTATTTTATAGGTTTGCATAAAACTCCTCTGTTTTTGAATCATTGGCTTTATCTCATCCAATTTCCCCATCGAAAACATTAAATTAACAAGGTTATTATTGTTGGTGTGATAAATGTGTGGCAAATCCTCAATAAATTGTTTTGTGTTTTCTAAAAGTGCATTAATTGCTTTGTAGCAAGTATATCGTTGTGTCGCTTTATTTTCAATGGAGTAAATTAAACCCATCGAAGAATAGTAATAATAGCGAGCCCAAAAACTATTCACTTCTTTTTTAGGAGGATAATATTTTTTGAGTTCTGCTTCTTGGGATCTTAAAAAAGTTGACGAAGCTTTTCCTCTATACATTTCAATCTGTATTTTAAATGCAATTCTCATGAGTGTCGACTGAATTCGAATTACCTCTAAAATGCGGGATTCCTCATCAAATTTTTCATATAATTTTTTTGCATCTTCGTCTTTGATATAAACCAATATTTCCCATCGAACAATAAGTTTTAGAATAGAAAGTTTTTCCAAAGAATAGGCCTCTACTTTTGCTTTTTTAATCACTTTTTTACATTGATCAAACAAACCTTTGTGATACAATATTTCAATCGTCATGAGAATATTACAATACCGTGTTAAAAAAGTGCGATCTTTATGGAAGGCATTTAGACTATCCAATACATGATTGTATAAATAATGTTTTTCGGACGGCAAATGTGAAATAAATGTTTCTTTACTAAAAGACGATTTTATTTTTTGTTCATTGTAATCCTGTTGCTTTTCGATGGCATCAAACAAACGGATATAGTTGTTTTCACCGGCAATGACATGGCGCGAAGAAAAGATTTTAAAATATCTCTTCTCCGACATACTCAAGCTCTTGATTAATTGATGTAACTCATCAGATGGTTTCATGGCTTCTGATTTTAAATAATGAGGTTGTTATAGTGCTCTGAAAATATGGTTAAATATACTTTTATTTTTTATTAATGCCAAATCAGACTTCCAATATCATTTTATTTTTTTACTTGCTTTTAACTTTTTTATCCGCTAAATTTGCTTGGATAAGCAAAAATTAAAACTGCTCCTGAAACAACAGTTTATTTGTATTATTATTTAAAAAATATTTTTTAACGGTTAAAGAATTTGATAAAAATTTGACCGCTCCTTTTTGTTTCTATATTTAATTTTTTGTTCTAAAATTTTCGCCAATCTATGAAACTACTAAACAATTTTTTTACAACCCTTCTTCTTTTACTAAGCTATTCTATTGGCTTTGCAACAGATGGAATTACTTCTTGGTCCTCAAAAATGGGTCCCCAAAAGTCGTTTATAGAAAACAAAGGTCAGTTTCGAATTGCTTCGGATGAAGCCTTAACGAAGTCTTCGGTTAAATATGCTTTTGATGATGGTTCTACTATGATTTATTTTACACCAAATGGTGTTACTTATAGTTTCTTGAAGCGTTGGAAAAAGACAGAGGGGAAAAGCGATGCAAAAGAAATGGCACGAGAGCGAGAAAGAGAACAAAAAGAAATGGCAAAAGGGAAGTCGCATGCGGAAATTGAGGCAGAAGAACACCGTATGGAATTTAAAACAGATGTCGTTAATATGATATGGGAAAATGCAAACCCAAACGCTCAATTGGTAGCTGAGCAACAAACAGATGACTATTTTATTTATCCCGATAAAACAGCTAACAACGATAAAAACATTGAAAACATCAAAGCATACAAAAAATTAATCTATAAAAATTTATACCCTAATATTGATGTAGAATATACTTTCCATCCTGAATCGGGAATTAAATATGCATTGATTTTACATCCCGGTGCTGATATTTCGGTTGTAAAAATGAAGTATTCTAATGGGGTAAAATTAGCAGAGAACGGGGTGCTTCATATCCCTACGAAATTTGGCAACATCATAGAACATGCGCCTGTTACGTTTTACAAAGGAGCGGAATCAAACATTATTTCTTCGCAGTTTATAAATAATGGAAAAAGCGTTTCTTTTTTGTTGGGTAATTACGACCATTCTAAAACAGTGATAGTTGACCCTTGGGTGCAAACGCCAACACTTACGAACTCAAACAGTGTATGGGAATGCGAAAGAGACGCAGCTGGAAATGTTTATATTATTGGTGGTGATACTCCGATGAAATTATTAAAATACAATCCCACAGGAATATTGCAATGGACCTATAACACCACCTGGGATACTGCTAATTATTGGCTTGGAACATTTGCAGTGGACTTAGCAGGCAACTCTTATGTAACCTCCGGAACACAATCTAAAATTTCAAAGGTGGGTACAACTGGTGCTAATATTTGGACGAATAATAGTATAGGTGGTAATTCACAAGAATTATGGAATATTACTTTTAATTGTGATCAAACAAGATTAATAATTGGTGGCACAACAGGAATATTAACATTACGCGGAGCTATTTTCGATCTTGATGTAACAAATGGAAATGTTTTGACAACTAAGATAGTAGGGTATGATAAACCATTATTATTGGGGGCTCTTGCTCCTGATGAGGTTCGTTCAATTTGTTCGGCACCAAATGGAAAATATTATTTTCTTATTTTGGATTCGGTTGGACGCATTTCTCAAAACTTCACTGCCTGTTCTTCAAACAGCTCTTTATACAAAATTAACAGCACTTATGACTTTGCATATTATAACCCCTCTTATAGGTATGATAATTCCGGTATTATGGCGATACGAGCAAACAAAAATTTTGTTTACACTCAAAATGGTTCCACAATTTCAAAACGCTCATTGAGTAGCCTAACTGCAATCACAACAGTAACAATTCCAGGCGGGATTAATGTTACTGGTGCTTTTGGAAATCCCGGACAAGTACCCGGGAGCAGTGGTTTAGACATTGATAGTTGTGGAAACGTATATGTGGGTTCTGCCAATTCCGTTATTAAATATGATGCTAATTTGAATCTAATAAGCTCAGTTGCTCTTCCTTTCACAGTTTTTGATGTTTCAGTAAGCACAAGTGGAAATGTGATAGTTGCAGGAGCAACAACCGGCTCTGGTGTTCGTACTGGTTATGTGCAGTCCATCTCATCGTTTACCGCATGTAACCCGATGATATCTTCTTGTTGTAATGCCACTATCTGTTTTGTAAATCCATTATGTGTGACTGCCCCTCCAGTTACGTTGCAGGGAGCTACTACGGGCGGAGTTTGGAGCGGACTTGGAGTTAACACTACAACAGGAGTTTTTAATCCTGCTACTGCAGGAGTGGGAACACATATCATTGTTTATACATTGGCATGTGGTTCAGATTCAGTTTCTATCACCGTAAACGCATGTACTCCAACATCCGCTTGTCAGGAATTAAGCGGACAAATTACAGTATCGGGAGGAACAGGCCCCTACACTTGGCAACAACAAGTTACTACAAATCCGTGTATTGCTGGTATAGGTTTCTGTAGTGGATTTGGAACAGTTGCCGGCCCACCGGTTACAAGTTGGTCGACTTTTGCAACCGGTACAACAATTACTCCTCCGGGAACATATCCTATTCAAGTAATTGACAATTCGGGAACAACTTTAGTAATTACAAGTCTTGCATCATTACCTAACTGTTCAAGTTGTCCACCATTAACAGTAAACATTACTTCACAAGTAAACGTGTCTTGTTTCGGAGCATCCACAGGAAGTTTTAATGCTTCTACAACCGGTGGAGCAAGTCCTTGGGATTATACATTATTGAATGGAGCCACAACTGTAGCAACGTTTATGAATATTGCCGGAACACAAAGTTTTACTGGTCTTCCGGCCGGAACATACACTTTAAATGTTTTAGATAATAATGGTTGTCCTGGCACCATCACCATCACCATTACACAACCGGCAGCTGCAACAACAATTGCCAATGCCGGACCAACACAAAGTGCTTGTAGTACAAGTTTTACAATGGCTGGGAATAGCCCTACAGTTGGAACGGGAACGTGGACATTAATAAGTGGAGCTGGAACCATAACTACAGCCGGATCGCCTACAACTACTATTACTACTGTAGGAGCAGGGTCGAATGTTTTTATGTGGACCATTTCAAATCCGCCCTGCCCTTCTTCTACAGATACTGTAACCCTAATAAATACAGGAGGACCAACAACATCCGTTGCAGGACCAAGCCAAACAATTTGTGCAACAACCGCTACACTGGCAGGAAATACGCCAACAGTAGGAACAGGTGTTTGGACATTAGTGAGTGGATCTGGAACCATTACAACTCCAACATCACCTACATCCGGATTAACAGGATTAGGCGTAGGACCAAACGTTTTTCAATGGACGATTTCTAATGGATCTTGCACACCATCCACATCAACGGTAACTATTACTGGTGTCGCAAACCCTACAACTGCCACAGCTGGTACTAACCAATCAATGTGTAGTTCATCCGCAACCCTCGCTGGTAATACACCAACAATAGGAACAGGAACCTGGACTTTAGTTAGCGGTGCTGGAACAATTACTACACCATCATCAGCAACATCTGGTGTAACCGGATTAGGAGTTGGTGCCAACGTTTTTCAATGGACTATCACAAATGCGCCTTGCCCCTCTTCTAGTTCAACAGTAACTATAACAAACAGTGGTGGTCCCGGTATAAATACTGTTTCCCAAACCAATGTGAATTGTAATGGAGGAAGCACAGGATCTGCTACAGTAGCTGGATCTGGCGGGACAGGCTCTTATACTTTTTTGTGGAGTAGCGGTGCAGGAACAAATGCAAGTGCAACAGGGTTGGTTGCCGCAACATATACTGTTACCGTAACAGATGGTGCAGGTTGTTCAAGTATAACATTAGTAACCATTACACAACCCACTGCAATTGCCGGAAGTGTAAGCACAACCCCTGCAACGTGTGGTGTTAGCGATGGTTCGGCAACAGCTACTGCTAGTGGCGGATCCGGAACATTAACTTATTCGTGGTTATCTGGTGGTGCTACCACCTCTTCTATAACAGCCATTTCTAGTGGAACTTATACTGTTACAATTACCGACTCTTTAGGATGCGTATATTCTGCTTCTGGCACTGTTGGCTCTGTTGGAGGCCCTACAGTAAATGCAGGAACCAATGTTACAATAATCTCTGGAACAAGTACCGTACTCTCAGGAACAGGAAGCACAGGATCAACTTATAGTTGGTCGCCTTCATCCACCTTAACTTGTGATACTTGTGCTACTACCATTGCCTCTCCTACTCAAACTACAACATATACCCTTACTGTTACAGCAAACGGCTGCTCTTCTTTTGATACTGTTACTGTATTTGTAGAAGCCGAATGTGGTGAATTGTTTGTCCCTAATGTTTTCTCGCCAAACAATGACGGACAAAACGATGTATTAAAAGTTTATGGTAATTGTATCACCGATTTTGAATTTGTAATTTTTGATCGTTGGGGAGAAAAG
>JAYVZC010000503.1:0-2525 GCA_043783695.1 Bacteroidota bacterium | reverse complement strand
CCCTAAATAGTATATACGAAAAGTAGTATTGTTTACTTGGAAAGCCAGATTAGCTTTAGGGTACCAATTCACAAATTTTCTATTGAAAATGTTTTTTTGAAATAAATCATTTTGTGTAAATTTTACAAAAGACACATCGGTACCAGCGTTTAAGGTAACATTCCCCTTCCTAAAATTAACATTGGTGCCTACTTTCTGTGCAAATTGATTTAAGATATAGTTATTACTCGTTGCTGAATCCACTGAACTATAATCGCCACTTCCGGTCTTATTATAAGATTGGATGTTGGAGCTGCTATTATCTTTCACAATACCGTAATTGGTAATGAGGGTTAAATTCCTCCCAAGTGGTTCACCAAATTCAACAACTGAGCCCCAAATATTATCTTTGCTTTTAGTTACTTTATACTGCGCAACTATTTGTTCGGGAAGTGTTGGGTCTGGAACACTATTTTTATCATAAAAATTTAAGACAGAATTTAAATATCCATATCCATTCTTTTTATCTACTCCGTGGCTGGCTTCCCAGCTCAAAACTCGTCTGGCTTTAGCAAATTTCTTTCTGTATAACATACTTGCATTAAAGTTTCTCAGCTCGTTTTCCGTATTAAAATCTCTTGTGTTTTTATTCAAACGTGTGCTATCCTGGCGGAGAGTATAACTTTCATAATAATTAGCAGCTCTATTTTTACCTACTGTTCCATTCGCAGTAAAAATCAGAGATGATAGTGTATCAATTTGAAACGTATACTTCGCATCCAATTTTTGTCGAAAATTGTGTGTTCTAAACTTTTCATTGCTGGTATTATACTGAACAATACCCTGTCCCACATTCTGTTGTTGAAGTGTATTATTTTCTCCCTTGGTATCTATTGAACCGATTTTGTAATTAGTATTTAAACTTTGTACATTCCCCCTCCATTTATTGTCATAGTGTACCCCACCTGTTAAAACGTCTGGTATACCCCTTCCAGAAAAAGTTCCCCAAACATTATCTAGTGGACTATTTCCGTCCGTATTAATTACAATTCCATATTCACTTGGAGATGTGTTAAGTGTCCCTAACTTTGATTGACTTTCAAACCCCAACCCGGTAGTCCCAGTATTGGAGTGTGTCACATATGCACCAAGTTTTTCCTTTCCACTAAATAAATTAAAATATCCCTGGTTATTATAGAATTGAGATGTCCCAACGCCTCCCTCAATTTTACCAAAATAGCCCTTCTTTTTATTTTCCTTTAATTTTAAATTAAGAGTCGTTACTTTTTCACCGTTTTCAATTCCTGCAAACTTATCCCTTTCACTTGCTCTTTCAAATAGTTGAATTTTGTCAACCATATCTGCACGGAGATTTCTAGATACCAACGTTGGGTCATCTCCAAAGAATTCTTCTCCATCAACCAGGATGCTCTTTACAACCTTTCCCCGAGCCGTTATCTTCCCAGCTGCATCAACTTGAAACCCTACAAATTGCCTTAGCAAGTCCTCCACATTGGCATTAGCTGGAACAGTGAAGCTACTTGCATTAAATTCCGTAGTATCCCCTTTTATCTTTATTTTAGGTGCAGTACCTCTTACAATCACTTCTGCTAATAAATGGGTTTTACTAACCATACTAATTACCATAGGAAAAGCATTCCCTTTAGTGCTGTCAATAGCTATCTCAGCTGTATAATCTGCATATTGGGGAAACGTAACCAAAATCAGATAATTTCCTGCATCAATATCCCTGATACTAAACCCCCCATGCTTATCTGTAAAAGTATAGCCGTAAAGTATTGAATCTTTCGCACGCAATAACATTACAGTTACTTTTTCAATATAAATCTTACTTGTGGTATCCTTAATTATTCCTGTTACATTTATCTTCTGAGAGTATAAGTTCCCAAAACAGAAGGCGAGCAAAATGGTTAATATAGTGGCTTTCCTTTTCATCTTAGCGGTTAATTTGCTTATACTAAAAACATCAGTACCTCACCGGCTCTGAGTACCTTGGCCTATTATATTGTTACTTGATTATAAAACCCCAGGATAGGAAATAATTTGTACCCCAACCGTCATAAAGTGACGAAAATATATTTTCCGATAACTGTCACATTTATTCCAGATATTTTTTCTTATTTCCCATCAACGCCTCCTTGACCTCTTCTTTTCTTTGTTTAGACAAAGGAAGTTCTATTCCAATTTCCAGCAAAATTCCACCTCCGTTTTCTTTAGTAATGCTTTTTACAAAACGTTTGTTAACTAAAAATGAATTATGACAACGTACAAATCCATAATTCGCTAGTAATTCCTCATACTCAAATAGAGGCTTCGAGATAATTAACTTTTCCTCGCCAGACAGATAAAAGACAGTATAATTATTTTTCGCTTCGCAATATATAATATCTGAGGGGCGTACAAGACGTGTTTCCTTAGCGGAGGGCAATGCAATTTTATGATTATTAAGCTCGGTTTTTGTTTGTAAATAAATCAGTAAGTTATCAAGTTGCCGGTTTTTTTTCTTTTCCTTTATTTTAATTACA
>JAYVZC010000502.1:0-2530 GCA_043783695.1 Bacteroidota bacterium | reverse complement strand
TGTTGTTGCAACTCCAGCTCCGATTGTAACAATTACTTCACCTGCTATAAATCCTTTTAATACCTCTACTACAACGTCAACCATAAATGCAACAGTGTTGAATGTGGCTTCATCTTCTCAAATAAATGTAAGCATCAATGGAGGAACTGTTCCGTTTAATTATAATCTTGCGACAAAACAATTATCGTTGACTTCGACTTTAATTGTAGGTGCAAACATTGTAACTATTTCTGCGAGCACAACATCAGGAAGTGATTCAAAATCGACTACTATTATTTATACAGCTCCGGTTGTTGTACCAGCTCCGATAGTAACATTTACAAAGCCTTCACCTTTAGGAGGTGGATCATCAACTGCGGTGTATGGTGTGGAAGCTATTGTTTTAAATGTTTTATCTTATACAGCTATCACAGTAAAAGTGAACGGTGTAAATATTACCGCTTTTACTTATAATGCAACTACAAAACAAGTAAAATTTAATGCGAATTTGCTTGTTGCTGCTAACATCGTTATTATTTCAGCAACCAACGCTTCCGGTTCGGATAGTAAGTCGGTAACTATAACTTATCGACCATCACTGAATTCATTGAATCCCGATTCGGTGAATACACCTGTGAATCCGGGTAATCCCAATATTCATAATAATACTGTTACTCCTAAAGGTACTAGCACTGGAACTACTGAAGGATCTCCAACCGTTACATTTGGATTATCAAATCCATTTATTGCTACAACGGCTATTGTCCCTGTTACAGCGGTAGTTGGTGGTGTAATTATGCAAAGTGATATTGTTGTGAAAATAAACGGTGTCCTTGTTCCTTTTGTTTATGCTATTAAAACGAAAATAATTAGTTTTGATGCGAATGTAAATGTGGGAACAAATACTATTACAGTTACAGCTACAAATACTGTTGGTGTTATAACAGGGACTCTAATAATTAAACGACCTTAGGATAAAAAAACCAAATTCGAATATTTTTGTGTAATTCTATTTGTAGAAATAATACCGAAAGCATCTATTGCATCGGCATTAACCATTGTAAATTACAAAATGTCCTTTGGACTATTTTATAATAACAATTGGTATAAAAGTCGATTGGTGAAAAAACTAAAAACTCCAGAGCGTAATTTTTCCTTGATATTTAGGTCTAGGAGGAGGGGGATTTTTTTTAATTTCAATCAACCACTCCATTGCTTTTACTTCCGATTTGAAGACTTTGTAAGGAACTTTTGGTTTGTAAAATTTAAAATAAAAATCGGCCATTAATTGATAAGCAAGGTTTTCAACAAGAATGGCAACTGCCAAAAAAGGTTGTTCCGGTTCAATTAAAATACTGTATTCTTTAGCCTCTTTAGTAACTGTTACAAAATGATCGAACGAGATTAATATAGCATGCTTAACACCTTTTGTTAGTTCTAATAATGCTCTTTTTTCTTCAATTTTCTCTTTCACGTCAATAACTTGGTCTTCAAGATAACGAATGTGAACAATGCCTAATTTATCGAGGCAAATAATCATACTTGATAGTGATATTGTTTGCACAATATCGTCATTCCTTAATGTCATTCAGAGAGAGTAGTCTTTAATCTTTAATTTTATCCGATACGAACTTAACAGTAATTTTATAAGTTATCAAGAGAAAAATAAAAACTTAATCACAATCACTTGTTAGAAAATAATTTTTCGAGGGCGAACATTTCGTCTCTTAAACGAGCAGCTTCAGCAAAATCAAATTCTTTGGCAGCTATGTCCATGGCTTTGCGGGTGCGGTTGATGGCTTTTTGTAATTCCTCTTTGCTCATGTATTGAACAACAGGATCGGCAGCATAATTAATTTGTTCATTCTCAATATATGGTCGGGCCAAATTTCCTTTTGAATCAACAATTACAGTAGTTTGACCCATAATGGATTCTCTGGATTTATTTAATGCTGTAGGAACTAAATTATTGGCAAGGTTGTAGGCAATTTGCTTTTGTCTTCTTCTCTCCGTTTCATCAATGGTGCGTTGCATGGAACCGGTAATTTTATCAGCATACATAATTACTCTTCCATTAATATTCCTTGCAGCTCGTCCTGATGTTTGTGTCAATGCTCTGTCCGAACGTAAAAATCCTTCTTTGTCGGCATCTAAGATTGCAACCAAAGAAACTTCTGGCAGATCCAATCCTTCCCGCAATAAATTAATTCCAATCAAAACATCAAATTTTCCTAATCGTAAATCACGTAATATCTCAACTCGTTCTAAAGTATCAACTTCTGAATGGATGTAGCGACAACGGATTCCTACGTTCATCATGTATTTTTGAAGTTCTTCCGACATGCGTTTTGTAAGAGTGGTAACTAAAATTCGTTCGTCACGTTTTGCAACTTTATCAATTTCTTCTAATAAATCATCAATTTGATTGATACTTGGTCGGACTTCTATAATTGGATCAAGTAGACCGGTTGGGCGGATTACTTGTTCTGCAACAATTCCTTCGGAGCGCTGTAATTCGTATTCAGCAGGCGTTGCGCTAACATATATAACT
>JAYVZC010000501.1:0-13796 GCA_043783695.1 Bacteroidota bacterium | reverse complement strand
AAATACAGCAAATAACACAACTACAACCAATAACTTAAGGTATGAATATTTAACTCCACAAAATACTATTTGGGCTGGTATAAATTTTGGAAAATTGTTTAAAGTAAACAACGCTATTGACTTAAGCATTATTTTCAACACAAAAGCATCATCATTAATATTAGGAAAAGGACACAATCAGCAAAAAACGAACACCCATGATGCCGTTTTATTTGTAAATACACTCAATTTAAATTTAAGCTTTAAATTATAAATAATATGTCTTACAAAATTACAATACTTTTTATGGTTGTTTTGTTTATCATTGGTTGTAAAAAATATCCAGAAGACCCCGCTATAATCCACTTAAGAACAGCTAAACAAAGGTTAACCCAAAGATCTTTTATCACTATTGGTGCAGGGAATTTTATAACAGGTAACAATTATTCTGGAACACCAGGCAATGATTATATTTATTTTTATAAAAACGGAAACTTTTTAGGTGAAAATGCTCTTTTTTTTAAATTTAATGGCAAGTGGGAGTTTGAAGACAACAAGAACAATCTTCGGATATACAATGATACAAAATCTTTAAGTTTTCAAATTGTTAGGTTAGATGCACATTTTTTAAGTATTAAAAATGATTCTATTAGATGTAATTACAAAAACACCAGACCATAAAAAACATGAAAAAAACATTCTTATTCAACGTATTAATTTTTATTCTTCACGCTTCGTTTGCTCAAAGTTCTGACTCCGAAAAAAATCTTCAAAAGTATTGGAAATATAGAGAGCGGCTAAAAAACTTTGTTGTTGTAGGAGATTGTCAAGGCTGCTCAATTCCTTCTGCAATAAGAGGATATGCTGCTGACAAAAATACTACATTAACAGAACCATGGGAAGGTGATGCCGACAATGTTCCTGGTGGATCAGAGGATGGAGGAGAGTTAGAGTATGGCGATGCCACTATGTTATGGGGACACTATTTGGCTTTTCTTGCAACTGAATACGCAATGATGAAAAAAAATGGGGTTGCGGCACATCTTTACGAAACAAAACGAGAAATTTACTATGCTTTAGAAGCCTTAAACCGGTTAGATAAAAAAGCGGAATATTGGTGGAGGTATTATTATAAAGAAGATGGAACAAGTGCAAACGAATTTGCTACTGATTTAAATGGTTTTTTTATTCGGGACGATATTAATCCCAACCCTGATCATATTGGAGGGGTGGGGTTCGGAAACACAATTGTAAATAGCGATTTGGTGGAAAACCAATTAAATTCAAGTTTGTTTCCCCCTCAAGATGGACATAAAGCAAACTATTATTGGGGGAATACCCCACTCTGTGCTGATGGAGCTGGTAATTTTTTAATTTCAGATATTATAAACCATCATGATGATTCCTACACAACTCCAACTACTATTGTTGGCGATAAGGTCATTATTAAAGAAGCGAAGATTTTGAAAAAATATAATATTGACTGGTTTGATACAAGAAGTACGAGTACAACACCATATTCTTCGGGCACAAAATGGTCTAATTTAATAGGGCGACTTAAACCTTATTACCCAGGAACAGAACCAGATCTTGCTTTTCAAGCTTATCTTCGTGGCACATCTTTCAGAAATAACGAAACGCCACCACCTATTGATACTTTATTGTGTGGCGAAGATACAATATCTGTTGATGGAATTTTTGATGATGATGTCAACGGATTGTATTCTTATTTTTGGGATTTCGGAAATGGACAAACTTCTAACCTAGTCCATCCTACCGTTATCTACCAGCCCGGAACATATAATGCTTCATTAATAGTAACGGATACAATTGGCAATAGTGATACCCTATCTCAAATAATATATGTACCTAATTGCGACTCTATAAATAATAGAAAATTTAACCCACTGGAAACAAATCCCAGCTATTCCGATAATATTGACAATCTTTATATTGATCCAAATCCAAATAATGGTGAATTTATCTTGACTTTAAAACTTAAGTCACAAGAAAATTACACATTAGAAATAATTGATGCTCGAGGAAAAATAATTTATGCTACTGTGAGTAGTCAGTCTAAAATAAACATGAATTTATCTGACAAAAACAATGGGTTGTATATATTGAAATTGTCTAATAAAAATGGAATATTATATAAGAAATTGATAAAACAATGATGCTTAATAAAAAAAAGAAATTCGTTTTACTTTTTGCCTTGCTTTTAATAATTTCAAATCAATTAAAAGCATCAGATACACTTATTTTGGTCCCTAATCCTAAGATTGAAATTAAATTTAATTATTCTCCTTTAACAATTATTAAATGGAGCGTCCCAAATTATGATGTCATATATTCAATAAAGTATAGCCCAGATGACCATCAGGATAAAAAAACTACTAAGTCCTATACAAATTTTGGCATTGGTTGTTTGTATAACATAAAAAAAAATATTTGGCTTGGACTCAACTTCAGTTATTTTACTCAAGGAACTTCAGTTGGTGTAATTGATAATAGCAATTCTAATTTTAATAAATCCATTTCACTAGAAACTTACCAACAAGTATTTCAATTTAATTTTAATGTTATACTCAAAATTAAAGACACAAAAATGAATAAAAACGGAACCTCTTTTTCATTTGGCATTGCTCCCGAATTTGCTAATAAAGAAAATCAGTGGACAATGATACTAACATCTAAGGATGGGACAAAATTAGCGGAAGAACAGGACTTTGAAATATTTAATAAAAAGCAGAAATTTGTTAGAATTACTCCTAGCATATCTATTATGAGATATTGCTATAATTCTAAAAGAAATTTTTCGTTCAACTATGGAAGTAGTTTTTCATTCAAATCAGTATATGAAATACATAAACATTCTGAGTATCTACAAAATTATAAAGTTATACCTATAGTTATTGGTTTTTCTTATCATTTTAAATAAAAAAAAACTACTTGGAAGTGTATGCTAAAAAAACAATGATACTATTTTACTATTTTCCCTATCGTATTAAAAATAATTTTAAAGTCGGTAAGTACTCCTTGCTCAGCAATGTATTTTAAATTGAGTTTTAATTTAGCTGGCATTATTTCATTTATATATTCTTTTTCAGGGTTTTCTGCATTCCCCAATATTTTATTTTCATTGCTGTATTCAATGCTAGCATAATCAGTGATTCCGGGCTTAACAGACAACACTTGCTTTTGTTCTTCATTGTATAAATCGACATACTTTTTAACTTCAGGTCTTGGTCCTACCAAACTCATATTACCAATAAGAACATTTATCAATTGGGGCAACTCGTCAATTTTATATTTACGCAAAGTATATCCAATTTTTGTAATACGAGCATCATTTTCGCTAATGGTAATCAATCCGCCTTTATCAGAGCCTTTTTTCATAGAGCGGAATTTCAATAATTTAAAATTTGTGCCATTCTTTCCTACTCTAACTTGTGAATAAAAAATGCCACCTTCCGAGTCAATGGCAATAAGTAAGGCAATAATTAGGAATGGAATAAAAAGGATAATTAATCCCAACAATGAAAAAAAGATATCAAAGATGCGTTTTAACATTATTTTATCCAATTATTTTTTTAACCGAAGATGCAACCGCATCAATTACACGTTTTACCAAATCGTCATTCAAATCAACAAATACAGGCAAAGAAATTTCGCGAGAATAATTATCAAATGTTACGGGGTAATTTTTTATATCGTATCCTTTCTTTTTATAAAAAGTCATCATTGGAACAGGAATAAAATGAACGTTTACAGAAACATCGTGGTCAAAAATTTCTTTGATGATCGCATCTCTTTGCGCTTCTGAAATTCCTTTTATTCTAAGAGCATACAAATGGTAACAAGATGTTTTATCTTTGGTTTTATATTCTGGTAATTGTGCCCAGTCAAATTTTGCAAATGCTGCATCATATTGTTTAAAGATGTGTTCACGTGCTTTTGAGGTCTTGTCATCATATCTCTCCAACTCCACCAAGCCAATTGCTGCCATAATATCCGGCATATTGCATTTGTATCCTGCCTCAACAATATCGTATCTCCAGTTTCCTTTTTGAGTTTTCGCTAAAGCATCTTTATCTTGTCCGTGCAAAGTTTTTACACATAATGCTTTGTAAACCATTTCATTGTCAAATGGAGCAGGCAAATTTAAACACACAGCTCCACCTTCTGCAGTTGTTAAATTTTTCACAGCATGAAAAGAAAAAACAGAGACATCTGTTAATGAACCCGCTTTTTTTCCTTTGTATGTAGCACCAAAAGAGTGTGCTGAATCAGAAAGAACCAAAATTCTTCCAAGTATTTTTTGCTGATCTGATTGTGCAGAAAATTTTTCTTTATGTTTTACTGCCAAAGCATTTATTTCATCATAATCACAAACATGTCCACCAAAATCAACCGGCATAATTACTTTTGTTTTAGAAGTAATAGCCTTTTCAATGTTTGCAACAGAAATATTAAAATCAGATACATTCACATCTACAAAAACAGGTGTGGCACCACAATGCACCACTACATTAGCCGTTGCTGTATAAGTATAGGCTGGCAAAATCACTTCATCGCCTTCTTTCACACCATACCAGCGCAACATAATTTCCAATCCGGCAGTTGCACTGTTTAAGCATAAAGTGTTTTTATTGCCACAATATTTTGTGAGTTCCTTCTCGAATAGTTTTGTGCGCGGACCGGTAGTAATCCAACCTGATAAAAGAACTTTTGTTACTTCGTCAACAATTTTTTGATCGATGTGTGGTGGTGAAAATGGAATCATTTTATTTTATGGTATTAATTAGTATTCTTAAAATTAGGTTTTAGTATTATCGAAACAAAGCAATGAATTAAAAAAAGCATAAAACATAACTCCGGCCTGAGTTTCAAACATTGACTCGGGTATAATATTTAAAATAATTATCAGTAAAAATAAGATATAAATTGCATTTAAAGAAGTAAAAGCTTTGTATAGTGGAAAAAATAAAGACATTAACAAAAGAATAAAACCAATTAAACCAAGGCTAAGAAACACTTGATAGTATTCATTATGTGTATTTAATTTATGTTCCCAAGCACCTGTCATTCCTCTTTTCTCATATTCTTTCATCAATTCATCTTTTGAATCTCCGGTACCGGTACCAAAAATAAAATTTTCAGAAATCAAATGATTTGTGGCACTCCATACCAACATTCGAACAGCTGTGCTTTCTGCTTCTGCTTGATTAGTTGAAGTATTTGATATTGCAACAAATACTGCACTTACCCTGCCTCTTATTTCGGGAACAAAACGAATTATAGAAAATACTGCTACACTAAATAATAATAAAGTTACAATCCCAAAAACATATTTTTTTCTACTTATTATAAAATAAATAATAAATCCTAAGTAGATTAAAACCATAGTTATTAAACCCATCTTAGACGACAACAAAACAATTATGAAAGAAAAAAACAGGACAATAAGCGTGGAAAGTCCAGTAGAAAAACGATTATGTGTATTCGATTGCTTTAAACTATTCATTAATAACCATGTAATGGATAAATTAAAATACATTGACAAATAACTTGGATGAACTAAAATTGAAAATGCCTGATAGAAAAATTTATTCTCAGCAAAAACAATATACATATATACTGCCCGCGACAACATTATTAAGGAACAGATGATGCCTCCGGCAATAAAAACCCAAAACACTGTTCTAATTTGTCCCTTTGTTAAAGGGCGACTGGCTAATATAAATGGAAATACTACTAAAGAAAGTTTTACTTGCAAATCAAATAAACCAGAGTCGATGTTTTCGGTATAAACCATGCCAATCACGTGCATTAAAAAGAAGGCAATAAATAGCAGCGAAAATTTGTTTTGAAGTATGTTCTGAAATTTATTTTTAAAATCTCCTTCTATTAACCAGTTTAATAGAAACAATATAATAAAAATAGGTGTTATACGACCAAGTGGCATACACAGGGCAATCATTAAGGCCAAATAATAATGTGCTTGGCTATGAAATTGAGTTTTATTCATAATTTAACGTGTAATCATTTCTTCTTTTTTAACACTCTTCTGCAAAATAAAAAAATCAATTATTCCTTTTAAATATCCCCAACCGTATGAAAAGTGCAAGATAAAAAATGATTTCATTATTTTTCCTAACTGACTCACATTGTCCGATTGTTTGGATGCGCTGTAAAAACTGGCAATTCCGTAGAACAACAAACCCATTAAATAGAAAGCAAAAAAAATGAAATGATATATTGAAAGGATTGGTCCGAAAAATAAAAACAAAACAAAAAGCAATGGAACCAACTGACGCAGAGTGGTAACTGTTTTATGTTTTTTATTTACATAAACTTTCCAATAGCCATATTGAAAATATTGTTTGAATAAATGCTTAAAATTAGCTCTGACAAAGTATTGTATAGAAGTTTGAGCGGTAAACAAAATTTTATATCCTTTCTTTATTACTCTGTAATTTAATTCATCATCCTGATTCCTCAAGAGTTCTTCATCAAAATATCCAATTTCGTCAAATATTGCTCTTCTATAAGCAGGAGTTCCAACTGTATCAACATAACCATCCTTATCCTTGATTCTGAAATTTCGGGCTCCTACAGCAAATGAGGAGGACAGGGCTTTTGAAATCAATAAACTTGTCGTATTCTCATAAGTATTATTTACCTTTCCACCTACACAAGCTATTTTTGGATTATTATTTAATATCATAATACATGTTTCAATATAATTAGATTCGAGAATATGTCGTGCTCCAACAATAAAAATAAAATCACCGCTAGCATTTCTTATTCCCAAGTTAAAAGCAACAGGAGTGATTTGAAGATGATTATCAATTACTTTTATTCTGGAGTCTTTCTTTATTATTTCATCCAGTTTTTCTCTTGTTCCATCATCGCTTAATCCATCAACAATTATTATCTCTACATCTTTGTAGGTGTTTTTTAAAATAGAATCAATGGCAAACTCGATATGATTTAGTTCGTTGCGACAAGGAATAATTACAGATGCTGTCACTTTATCCATCTTCATTTTTTTTAATTATTTTTCCGGGATTACCTACTATTACTTGATTTTCTTCCACGTCTTTCAAAACTACAGCTCCCATCCCAATTACAGAATTATCCTTTATTATTTTTTTATTTAAAATAGAAGCGGAAGGTGCTATCCAAACATTTTTACCGATTTTTACACTTCCTGCAATCATTGAATTGGCAATAATTAATGAGCCTTCTCCGATATCAGCACCATGGGCAATATGGACAAGATTATCCACCTTTGCATTATTTCTTAATATAGTTGAACCCAATACTGCTCTATCGATTGCTACATTGTTCCCAATCTCAACATCATCGCTGACCAACACATTACCAATATGCGGAATGAGCTCAAATTCTCCTTTTTCATTTTTTTCATATCCGAATCCAACTCCACCTATTGTAGTATTACAACCAATTTTTACTCTCTTACCAATTTTGGTGTTATTTAATATCACGGTGTTTGATCCAATGATTGTAAAATCTCCAATTACAACATTTTTTTCGATTACTACATTATGTCCGATTTTTACATTAGGAGAAATAATAGCTGAAGAATGAATAAAAGCGGATGCCTCTATTGCATAGATAATTTCTTTTTCTATAAAAAATAATTCTATAATCTGTTTGAAAGCTAGGCGTGGATTTTCCACTATAATATAATTACAACGCTCGCTATTGATAAAATTTTCAGGAATATTTGAACTACAAATTATAGTGCCTTTTTTAAGATTCTTTAAATTTTCAATGTTTTTATCAGAGCACCAGCATAGATTTTTTTCATTTTCATCAACCTGATGAGTTTGTACTAATGCTTCTACTTCCTGGTTTTTATTTCCAACAAATTTTATGAAAAGAATTTTTTTTAGTATTTCATTAATTGTTATCATTTTTCTAATCAATTATCAGTCTTATAATATCAAATGTTTCAGCGTATTTTGCACCAATCTGCACACCTCTGGTTCTTGCCAAAGATCTGAGAAACTCTTCGTTGGCGTATGGTCTATGTGCCTGAGATTTATATTCGTTTAATGCATCAATTTTCCGTTGTACATGTTTCTCTTCTAAATGAACGAAAGTAGAAGTTTTAAAAGTTAAATTATTCCAAGGAAGTTCATAACACATGATGCTGCAAAATTTAAATGCTCTTAATCCTTCACTGGCAATTGTACTATGATCCTGATGCATATCATTTTCAGAAGGCATTAAAACCAGATCAGGATTAATTTGAGTACGTAATTTTATAATGTCATCTAAAATTTCCTGTCTTCTGAAATTAAATGTACGAACATCGTAATTAAAAAGTATTAGGTTTTCAGGCTTTATGCCAAGCACTTTCGTTGCAGCTTTAACTTCAGTAATTAATATATCCGAAGGAAATTGTTTTAAAACCGACTGTTGACATGCGGAGAAGGCAGCGTAAAATACTTCAGCACCCAAATCTATAAATTTAGAAATAGTTCCGCCACAACCCAATTCTCCATCATCAGTATGGGGTGCCAATATTAGAACTTTTTGAGGGTTAAATCCTTTCATATTTATTATTTTTAATGTTAAGATAACTTCTAAAAATTGCTTTTTTATAATTTGAATGAAGAAAATCGTAGGACTAGTTAAACGATTTATACAAATTTATACCATTTTCAATATTTATGTCATCTATCTAAATTTTCGAAAAACTATCCATTTTTTGACCAATTAAAGATGTTGTAAAATCATCAACTGTAGAATTACTACCAACCATTGTTCCAATTGATAAGTGCACATGATTTCCAATAATACAATCGTGATCAATTACTGTACGAGCATTTACAATCACATTTTCACCAACTCGTGCAGATGCATTGATAACAGAATATGCCAATACAACCGTTCCTTCGCCAATTTTAACTTCCGAGCCAATAACAGCCGAAGAATGAATAACAGTAGCAGGCTGCAAAATTGTTTTGGCTAAATTGAAAATTTGTTCCCTTATTTTATTGTTTCCAATGGCCACAATAAAAAAATCAACTTGTGTTTTTAATGCTTCAAGATTATCCTGATGTGCAATAACTTGATAATTATTAATTACCGTTTCGCCAACAGGAACATTTGCATCAACAAAGCCATTTATGACATATTCATTTTGAGATAAAATTGCATCGCAAACAACTTTTCCGTGTCCACCGGCACCAATAATTACAATTCTATTTCCCATTGGACGAAAGTTCGTTATATGTATTCTCCATCTTCAACATATTTATTTGCCAAGTACCCTTCTCTGTAATAATTCTATCACTTTCATTCATTGCCTTTTCAATAATATTATCAAAGTTAAGATAAACTTTATAGATAACATCTGCCAAACCTTGAACATCGTTAATTTTCACAAAACTACCATTTACATCCTCTTTTATCCACTCACGATTTGCTAAAATATCAGTAGCAATAGGATAAGTGCCACAAGCCATTGCCTCTATAAGCGACAAACTATTACCATCCGATAAAGAAACAGTGCAAAATACATGCGACTGATTTAAAGTTTCTACTACTTTGTTTTGAGAAACTTTCCCTTTAAATGAAGTAATATCATTGATTTTTAACTCAACAACCAAAGCTAGTAAACTTTCTTTTAAAGAACCATCTCCTAATAAAACAACTTTAAGATTAGGAATTTTATGTTTCACCAAAGCAATTGAACGAAGGAAATGTGGAATATTATAAACAGGTTCAAAATTTCTAATGCTTGTTATAATAAATTCAGCAGAAGAAATTTTTCTTTGTTTTCTATTAAAAATATCTGTGTTAATGCCAAAAATTATATCTCCAATTTTTTTGTCCGAAACGCCCAACTGTATAATTGCTTCTTTCATGTGAGGAGCCATGGATGTTATCCAATCGGCTTTTTTAAAAGTGTATTTTAATAAGGACCTGTAAATAATAGATTCATTAGGGCTAATTAAAATATCGGAGCCAAGCGGAGTAACAATATATGGATGAAATCCTGATAATGCACCAATCAATCCATAACTAGTTGCATAAAGTGCGTGCAGAATATTTGGTTTAATTTCGTTAACTATCTTTCTAATTTCTTTATATTTAAAAATCACCCTCCAGTTTCCTCCTGCAACTTTTATATCACCTGAATTAACATAATGTACATTTATATTCTCCAGTTTAACATTTTTAAATGTGATGAGATGAATTTCATAGCCTAACTCATAAAAATGTTGACACCATCTCATAGTATGAATACTTTCACCGTCTGCTAATAAACAAATTTTCATGTGAATAGAATCTATTTCGTAATTATTTTTTTATAAATAACTGTTCTTTTATTTCATTCCCATTGGCGGGTTAAAAACCAACGGCAATGTATACAAATACGCCTTTGCTTTTCTATAATAAGTTTTATTAAAAGGGGACAGCAATCCAAATACAATAAATTTAGTTATAACATGATAAAAGCTCAATAAAACAACCAATTGCCATTGAAATGTACTATGAAATTTTTTATAAAATTTAATCTTATTAACAATTTGGTTAGACAATGAAATATTATAATTTTTTTTGGCACTTTGTCCAATATGATGTACTATTTGAATTTCAGGGTTGTAGATTAATTTTAAATTAAAATGATTTGCACGATAACAAAATTCAACATCTTCAATCCAAAACATTGTTTCATCTAGCATACCAATTTTGTGTACTATTTCTTTTTTGAAAAATATGGCAGCACCTGAAAATGCATCTGCTTCAAATGGTTTGGTTAAATCTTTATCAAAATAATTTTTAGTGTTTAAGAAAAATTTCAAATAATGTGTTTCGCAAAACAAATACCATAAAGTGGGATAACGCCAAACGCTCAACTGCCTCGACCTATCCGAATTTAATAGTTTGGGTGCCAACAAATCAATTTCAGGATGATTTTCCATATACGAAAATAGATTTTGAATAGCATCATCCAAAAACTCTGTGTCCGGATTAAGCATAAAAATATATTTCCCTTTTGCAATTTCAAATGCTTGATTATTTGCGGCAGGAAACCCTGCGTTGAATTTATTTTCAATTAAGACAACTTGAGGAAATTCTTTTGCAATAGCAGCTACACTTTCATCAGAGGAATTATTATCAACCAAAATGGTTTCAATACTAAATGTGGAAGGTAAATAAAAATACAATGATTTCAGACAAGTCAGCACCAAGTCTTTAACATTATAATTTACAATAACAATGCTAATTTCAGGCTGTTGCATTACTGTTTTTTTTAAATTTTAAATAAAATATCATAAGTCCAACAAGAAACCAATATAAATTAGAAAATAAATAAAAATCGAGTACGTTACTTGCTATATTTTGGATATTAACGATAATAAATATCGTAAATAAAAAGGAGTAAAATCCAAAACCATTTTTAAGCATGTATTTTATTGAAACAATAAATAAAGTTCCGGCTAAAATAAAATAAGAAAACAAGCCCCACATTCCGGTTTCATTGGCTAATTTCAAATACCACCCATCAGTAGATGTAGTGGATACTTCAGACTCATTGGAATTATGATGAGTTGAATGATCTGCGAATCGCGCTCCTACATGCCCCGCTTTCCCCAAGCCTTCACCAAGCATATTATACCAAAGATTATCCGCTGCATCTATCCATAAATCAACTCTTGTAACACCTTTTTTTAATTCTACAGTCTCTGTTGTAGATGTAAATATCCATTTTATAAATACAGAAGGAGGAGCTTTATAAGACTTGGAAATATAAGAACTTACGCCTATAAATACAAAAATAGATAATATAGATGAAATAAAAAGCACTTTCCAATTTTTAAAAAAAACAAAAAGCAGTAGAACACCAATAATAGAAACCGTCATTGGCCCTCGTGATACAGAAAGTAAAATACAACTTACTAATACCATTTGAAATAAATAATTTAACCAAGTACTATTTGATAATGTTTTATAAAAAAAATATAAAAAAGTAGTCGCCATAAAGGTCCCAAATACAACCGGTGTCCAAAAAATAGAAGTCATACGTATAATAAAATATTGCGCAAGTTCATTGGTTGATTTTACTCCACTAGTTTTTAAGAGCATTGTAATCATTGCATCATAAAACCCAAAGTAAAGAACTAAACCAATGACAGCTACTATAAAAAACCAGTTGAAAATTTTATCCACAAGTTTTTCTGTTTCATTTATTTCTGCATTATTTAAGGATGCAATGAAATAAAAAATCATTGGTAAATAGGTCATTCTAAATCCATAAATACTCAACTTTAAATCTTTGGCAATAATAATACCTATAAATACATTGGAGATTATATAGACAATAACCATCCAATCAAAATAATTAAGTTTAACAGGCAAATTATTTTTTTTAATAAAAAAGAGAAAGTAAACAACAATAAGCAAAACAAAAATCTCAGGAAGAACGGATATACAATATTCAATAAGTGAATGGGAAGTATTCGAACCAATTAAAAGCACACGAAATGTTATAAATAAACTTCCGAACACAAAAAAAGTGAACAAGCTGTTATGTATTATTTTACTATTGAACTGCATATTAAATATTTTATTAAAAATTGTTTTCAGAATGTCCAGAAGAATGGTTGGCGATTTTATATATCCAAATAATGATTGCAATAGTATATAACGATTGAAATATTGATAGTAATAATAAACCTGTTTTTATATCATGTATTACCACTCCTGCATATAACATTGTAACAAATATAATAATATTACTGAAGAATGAGAATTGCAATAATCGAATTTGTTTCCCTACAATAATTGGGATTTGAGATAATGGTGCTCTTATAAAATCAAGCAAAATCCAAGGCGAAAGTATACGAGCATAAACTCCTGCATCATACCATTTTGAGCCAAATATAAAAGCAAATAGTTGCGGACCAAATAAAATTAACAGTAACAATATTGGAATAACAATGAGTATACTCTTTAACATTGTGCTTTTCATCAATTGTTTTAAATCTCCCTTATTATTATACGCTTCTGATGCATGTTGATAAAAAATTTGAGACATTGCCGCTCCTGCAAAATTCATTGGCACCATCAATACGCGTATCGCAAAAGAATAAACTCCAACAACTACTTTGTCGAAAAAATAACTTACAAAATAAATAATTCCATTTAACTGTAACGATTCGAATAAGGCTTGAAATGAATTTACTAATGGGAAACGTTTGTATTTTTTTGCTAAAAAAATCATTCGTTTTTTAGAAATTGTGTGTTTAAATTCATGATAATCTTTTTTTGTCCGCTGAATAAAGATTGATACAGAAATTACATTGGTAATTAAGAATGACGTTAGCAAACCGTTTAGTGGTATTCTTAAATAACCTAATGTTACTGATGAAAAGTTAATAATTCCTGAATTAGTAATACGATAATTTACAATTTCACGATACTTTTTCCTGCGATTATACCAGCAATTTAAAGATTGAGCTGTACCCATAAAAAGAATAAAAATAGGACTTAAATATAGCCATTTAAATAATTCTGATTCAGCAATTGTTGCGGAAACAAAAAACGATAAAAATAAAATGATAAAAAATAAAAAAATAGATGTAATGAAATTTAAAAATAAGGATACTGCTAATAAATTGGCTGCGTCATTATCATCTTTGGGCAACAATATAGAACCTTCATATCTGCCACCACTAAACAAACACAATAATCCTATTATAGATGAAAACGTACCAAAGACTCCAAATTCGGCCGGAGAATAGATGCGAGATAATATAGGAGATACG
>JAYVZC010000500.1:0-13808 GCA_043783695.1 Bacteroidota bacterium | reverse complement strand
AAGAAATAATCGTTGCCTTCTTTTGTCTTCATCAGCTAATGCCATGTGCTTGTCATTTTCTGCTTTTATTCCTTCTTCTTTTTTATCAAATTCATAACTCATTGCTTTTCGAGTAATATCATCGTTTTTTTCTTTGTTGAATATCGTATCTCTTACAATTGTCGATTTTTTATAATGCTCTAATGATTTTTTTAAATCTCCTTTTTGTTCATATAATTCACTTATAGAAACTTCTACATCCATTTTAATATTCAATAAACCAATGCTATCGCATATCGCAAGGGAACGAATAAATGATGCTTCGGCTTTGGTATACAATTCTTTTTGTTTAGCAAGGGACTTGTTTCCCATCTGAGTATACAAAGACCCTAGGTTTGCTAACTGAATTGCAATAGAACTTTTACTTTTTAGTTCTTCTGCCATTCTAAGTGCCTTTAAAAAATAATCAAGAGCTTCGGTATATTTTTCTTGTACATTATAAACATTACCTATGTTTCCATAATTTTTGGAAATTCCTTTTTTAATACCTAGTTCTTCATTTATTTTCAGAGCTTTAAAATAATAATCAAGCGCTCGTGAATAATAAATTACAGAAGCCGATGTATCCCCTTTTGATCTGTATACATCAGCTTGCTCCTTGTAGCAAACCCCTATATTGCCCAATTGAATAGCTATATAATTTTTATTTCCCAACTCTTCTCTCAATTTCAATGCTTTTAAATAATACTCGAGAGCTTTGGAATAATCTCCTTGATCATCATAAATAAGTCCGATATTCCCGAGATTTGCGGCAATTACAGTTTTATTTTGTAACTCTTCTGCTATTTTCATAGCTTTAAAATAATAATCAAGTGATTTTGGATATTGTCCTTGTTTATAGTAAACAGCTGCAATATTTCCAAATGCTTTCGATTTCTGATTTTTTATTTTGATCAAAATATTATTAGTAGCTTTTTTTTCTAATATATTCCATAAATCAATTGCCTTCATTGAATATTCCAAAGCGGAAATATAATCGCCTTGCAAAAAATAAAACCACCCTCTATTGCAGTCAGAAGAACCTATTCCTATTTGAGCAGATTGTTTAATAATGGGATCTTTTGATTCGTTCAAGATTTTTGTAGCAAGTTCAAAAGCTTGTTTGCTCAAAATCAAAGCCGTGTCTGTATTTTTAGAATTATACTCCCAGGCAAGTGCATTCAATATATTCACTTTTGAAGTATCCTCTTTCGCCTTTGTTAAAATAGTTAGTAAGGAATCTATTTTATTGTTTTGGGCAATGCTGAAATGTAGAAACAAACTCAACATAAAAATAAGTAATAGCGTGTTTTTCATTTGTTTTTTGTCAATCTATTTATTGTTCTTTCAATATACTTCTCTGTTGGCAAAAGTGATTGTTGAATTCGTCTAGCATAAGTTATACTATCAATAATTTCTTTTTGATGTTCTTCCACTAATATTTTCTGATGCTCTACTTCACGTTTTTGCATCTCAACTAGTGTCTTTTGAATTTCAATTATATCTTTCTGTTTGCGAGTTGTTCGCAGCGACCTAAAAATAAATCCCGCAAACACTAATACAAGGATTAAAAAGCACGTAACAAGGATTAAAACAATTTTCTGCTTCCTACTTTTTTCTTCTGATAATAAACTTTGATTTTCTAATTCCTTTTTATGTTCAGCATTTGCAACGGCTTCTTTTTTTTCGAAATCAAATGTCATTTGACTTTGAATTATTTTTTTTCGGCTATCTTCATTGTCAATACTATCGCGATAGAGAATATACATTTTATGATTTCCATAAGCACCTTTATAGTTACCTCTTAGATTATCCATATCTGAAAAATTGCCATAAACATCTTTCAAGTTTTCTTTATTTCCAATTTCTTTTGATAATTTAATTGCTCTCAAAAAATAAATTTCTGCCTCCTTAAATTTTTTTTGAATTGTGTAAATGCCTCCTATATTATTACAGGAGCTAGAAACCCCTGCAACATCAGCCATTTCCTCTTCAATTTCCAAGGATATCATATGGTTTTTTAATGCCTTTTCAAGTTCTCCCAACTTAGCATAAACAAGAGCAATATTATTATAAGAATTTGCCATACCATCCTTACCTCCTATTTCCATTTCAATTTCCAATGCCTTAAAATGATTTTTTAAAGCCTCATCATAATTTTCTTGATCAAAATACACAATACCAATATTATTATAACAGGTAGCCATCCCTGCTTTATCATTAATTTTTTCTCTAATTTTAAGAGACCCAAATATCATTTTTATTGCTTCTGGATAATTTCCTTGTTTTTCATAAACATTGCCAATGTTATTAGAAACTATTGCAATATTTTTTTTCTCTCCCAAAGAAGTCATTATTTTTAATGAAGCGTAATACATTTTTAATGCATCTGGATAATTGCCTTGATCATAATAGATATTACCAATATTAATATTTGAGCCTGCAGCCCCCACTGTATCTCCTAATGATTCCCTTATAGATAAGGAATTCAAATGATTTTTTAAAGCTGCTTGATAATTTCCAAGATTCAAATACACACTACCAATACTATTGTAACAGGAAGCAATCCCTTTCTGATCATTTAAAGCCAAATAAAAATTTAATGAAACAGAATATTTTTTAAGAGCAGAATCAAAATCACCTTTATCTTCCTGAAAAAATCCTTGATGAATGTATGTTAATGCAAGTCCTCTCTTATCGTCTATTTTAGTAGCTAAAACAGTTGCATCATTTAAATACTGACTAGATTTAGCATCGTCTTCAAATTCATATTCTAAAAAAAGATCGTTCAGAATCTTTACCTTGGTTGTATCCTGCTTACAAAACTTTAACGCATTAGTAAGAGAATCAACCTTGGACTTCTGAGCATGTGCACAAAAGGACATTAAGCTTAAAAACAGAGCTATAGAAATTTTTTTCTTCATTTAACTTCTCTTTAACCTTTTCAAACTCTTTTCAATATATGTTTCCGTTGGTAAAAGCGACTTTTGAATCCTTCTCGCATATTTAATACTATCGATAATTTCTTTTTGTTTTTCTTCCACTACTTCCTTTTGATGTTCTATTTCCTGTTTTGCTTTCTGTTTCTGATTATTAGATCTGATAAGAACTATGGCAACAATTACCATCAAACAAAAGCCAATAATACCGCCTAAAGTATAAGTTCGTTGTTGATGAATCTCTTGCTCATGTTTTAATTCCTCTACTTTAACTTGATCGAAATTTTTAACGCTATCTGCTGTTGCCTTTTTATCAAAATCAAATTTTGCTTCCAGTTTTGCTTGCTTCTTAGTGTTCTCCTTATTGTATAGTGTGTCTTTTATTTCGGAATACAAACGATAGTAATTGAACGCATTTTTATAATCTTTTTGCAACTCATAAACTCCGGCTAGCGACTTATAATTATCCTTAATATATTCCTTCATCCCAATTTTAGTAGATAATTCTAATGCCTTAAAAATATACTTTTTTGCATCTTCATAATTTTTCTTTCGAACATAAATACTTCCAATGTTGTTATAGGAAGAAACCATTCCCTTTTGATTCCCCAATTTTTCAGCAATTTGCAACGACAGGGTATAGTTTTTCAATGCCATTTCATAATCACCTTTTTCATCATACAATACTCCAATATTATCATACGAAGCTGCGCCCCCAATCTTATCGCCAATTTTTTCTTTTATTGCTAATGCAAGTTGATGATTTTTTAATGATTCTTGAAAATTACCTTGATAATAATAAATCAGTCCAAGATTGTTATATATGTACGCCATCCCTTGTTCATCTTTCGAAACTTTATCTATTTCCAATGCTCTTATTTGATAAGCCAATGCATCCTTATAATTTCCTTGCATTGCATAAATAATTCCAATATTTCCATAAGTGTCTGCCACTCCTTTTTTATCTCCAATCGCATCAAAATTTTTAATTGATTCTAAATAGTTACTCAAAGCTTCCGTTAATTTTCCTTGATACCAATGTGCAATTCCTAAATTATTTAAGGCTTTTGCCCAACCTTTTTTATTGTTACTTTTTTTTGAAAGATCAATTGCTTGATTGGCAAACAAAATTACTGCCTTGTATTCGCTACTATCGATATACAGGCTAGCCAAATCATTCAGCTTTCTTATTTTGGCAGTATCAGAAGAAATTAAATTGATTTTTTTCTGAATGGAGTCAATATTAACCTGAGCATCTAGAGAAATTCCAAGTAGAAGAAAAAAGAGTAAGCCAATTCGTTTCATAGTAAACAAATATAAACAAAAACAGCCCCAAAATTATTGGGGCTGCTTAATAATTAAGGCTTATTTTAGTAGTTGAAAAGAGTTAGCAATTGCTCCTCAAATCTAGCCTTAGGCAAAAAATTCCATTCCAAATCTGCATTCATTGGGACTGGTGTATCCAAACTTCCACATCTAACAACTGGAGCATCCAAATTTTGAAAACAATTTTCATTTATGATGGATGATAATTCTCCTCCAATGCCACCGGTAAGCGTATCTTCATGCAATACAATTGCTTTTCCTGTTTTGTTTGCCGAATTAATAATTGCTTCTCTATCCAATGGAACCAAGGTTCTTAAGTCGATAAGGTCTGCTTTTATTTCCGGATGTTTGTCAAGGATTTCCATTGCCCAATGTATTCCTAAACCATAAGTAACAATTGTTAAATCGCTTCCCTCTCTTACCATTCGTGCTTTACCAAACGGAATGGTATAATAATCATCCGAAATATCTTCTGTAATACTTCTGTATAATCCTTTGTGTTCAAAAAACATAACAGGGTTAGGATCTTCGAATGCTGTTAACAATAATCCTTTTGCATCACTGGCAAATGCAGGGTACACAATTTTTAATCCGGGTGTATGAAAAAACCATGCTTCGTTACTTTGTGAATGGAACGGACCGGCAGCAACTCCTGCACCAGTTGGCATTCTCACAACCACATCCGCATTTTGTCCCCAACGGTAATAGGATTTTGCTAAATTATTTACGATTTGATTAAATCCTTCCGTCACAAAATCGGCAAACTGCATTTCCACCATTGCTTTCATTCCGTTGATGGACAAGCCAAATCCGCTTCCAATAATGGCCGCTTCACACAAGGGTGTATTTCTTACTCTTGCTTTTCCAAACTCTTCTACAAATCCATCAGTGATTTTAAACACTCCTCCGTAATCAGCAATATCTTGTCCCATCAAAATTAAGTTTTGATGTTTGCGCATAGCCAATCTCAATCCGTCTGAAATAGCATCAATAAAGCGTTTGTTGGTTTTTTTATCTGATGGAAGTGTTTCATTTAATTCGAAAGGCATATACATGTCTTTCAATTCTAATTCGGTATTCGGAGGTGGCAATGTTTCTGCATAAGCCAATTCCAGCCCTTCTTCAATCTCTGTTTTAATTTCGGAGCGATAATCTTCAATCATTTTTTCATCCAACACACCTTCTTCTAAAAGATATCTTTCAAAATTATTTAGTGGATCTTTTTTGCCCCAGATTTCTAATAATTCTTTAGGAACATATTTTGTTCCCGATGCTTCTTCATGTCCACGCATACGAAAAGTAATCAACTCCAATAAAACAGGGCGAGGATTTTTACGAATAGATTCCGCCAAACGTTTTACAGTATCATACACTTCCAACACATTGTTTCCATCCACTTGCACGGCTTCCATTCCGTAACCAATTCCTTTATCGATAAATTGCTTGCAACGAAATTGCTCGTTACTTGGTGTAGATAAACCATAACCATTATTCTCTATTGCAAATATTACCGGCAAATCCCAAACAGCAGCCACATTCAACGATTCATGAAAATCTCCTTCACTTGCTCCGCCATCACCAGAATAAACCAATGTTACTTTTCCATTCTTTTTTAAAATATTTCCAAGAGCAATTCCATCCGCTACACCCAATTGCGGACCGAGATGAGAGATCATTCCAACAATTTTATATTCCTGAGTTCCGAAATGAAAAGAGCGATCACGACCTTTTGTAAAACCACTTGGCTTGCCCTGAAACTGACAAAACAAACGATTCAAAGGAATTCCACGAGAAGTGAACACACCTAAATTTCGATGCATTGGTAAAATATATTCTTCCTTATCCAAAGCCATAGCTGCTCCAACAGAGCCCGCTTCTTGTCCTATTCCACTAAACCATTTTGATATTTTTCCTTGACGGAGAAGCAATAACATTTTCTCTTCAATCATACGGGGCTTCAAAAGACCTTTGTATAAGGCAATTAAAGTAGTATCGCTATATTTTTTTTTATCGTAACGGATGGGTGCTTCTGCTGTGATCATAGTTCGTTGTTAGATGCTGGTTGTTAGAAAACTAGCATTTCGACAGCAAAATTATCAAAAATAAGGACATAGTTTGATGAATATTTTTTCGTAAATTTGTTATGTAAATTATATTACAATGACAACAGCAGCAATAAAAAAACAATTTGACGGGTATTTGCCATTATTAACTGTTAAGCAGCAAGCTTTGCTACTAGAAATGGTTAAAAGCTTTTTGAATGTTGATAAAGATGCGAAGCGTATTACCCGCAAACAGTACAATAAAGAAATTTCAGAAGCTGTTGCCCGAATTGAAAAGGGGAATTTTGTTAAGCACGAAGATGCTCTTAAGGAGTTGTCTAAATGGTAAGACAAAAAGCATACACAATTATTTGGGATAGAGTTGCTCTTAATAACTTCAAGGATATTTTAGATTTTCTCTCTAAACAAAGTCCACAAGCTCCTAAAATAGTAAAAGAAGGAGTATTGTCTCGATTAAACGATATAAAAAAGAATGCACTTATATTTGAAATTGACAAATTGAAAGACAATCCGAATACAGAATTTCGAGCATTTGTTATTTATAGTTACAGATTAACGTACCAAATTAAAATTACCACAAGAGAGATTCGCATTATCAGAATTAGACATACAAGCAGAGAGCCCTTCGGTTACTAAACATGATTCAACAACTAATCATATACATTCTTTTAGCACTTGCTACTGCTTATGTGGGATATCGCATCTATGGAAGCATTAAGAAAAAGCAAGCTTGTGGAAAATGTGTTTTGATGGAAGAGGCTAAGAAAAGTAGTTCTTCAAAATAATATTCATTAGATCAAAACTAAAATGAGCAACATACCCTTTCAAACAATCGACTGGAATTCCATAAAAAAAGTTGAATACAAAGGAGAAACAGGAATAGCTTATTGGCAAACAATTGAATTCAACGCCTACCTGCCGGACCTGCCTACCGGACAGGCAGGCAGGCAGGAACTAAGAATTCGATTAGTTGAATACACAAAAGGATATCTAGCAGATCATTGGTGCAAAAAAGGACACATCGTTCATTGTTTGGAAGGCGAATTTATTACTGAACTTAGTACTGGAGAAAAAACCAAACTTTCAAAAGGCGAAAGTTATGTTGTGTCTGATGAATTGAGCTCTCATCGCTCCGTTTCGGAGAATGGAGTTAAATTGCTAATTATTGACGGAGATTTTTTGAAAAATAAGTAATTATCTACCAACTAAACAACTCCCGAATCATGGCCTTGCCCCAAGGATTTTTTCCGAAATCTTTTTCCAGTTTCGTTTTTAGTTCGGGTGTAGAATAAACTTTATTTCTGCCGATTTTTGGCAGCATTGCATCTAAAGCAGGCTTTGTAATTTCCACACTTTTTGCAAAATAAATCACCCCACCGTCTTCCGTTGCCAGTCCTAATATTGCGCCAGGCAATCCGCAAAAAGTTTCCGGGCCGACATTCGGAATAATATCATCGGCATACCAAACATAAATTCTTGTACTATCATTCATTTCCCAAATTGCTTTCCTGCAGCTATAACCACTAATCACTCTTTTGCTATCTGTGATTTTCCATTCACGTTTTTTCAATGTATCTTGCACATACAATGCTTCGCCCCAAACACTTTTAATCGCCAATGTTGAATTAGTATTGAAATTTTGGTAAGTAGTATTTTTACTTGTTGCCCAACTCATACGCTCTTTCAAGTCGCTTTCCTGTGGCTTAAAAACAGAAACTGAATCGTTGAAATACAATTCAAACATATCAACTTTACTTTTATCTTCTTCCTTCAACCACTCTTTTACATCATCGTCTTTGAATTTTTTGTAAAGATTGGTTTTACGCTCAAACACAATTTTCCCTGATGTAATCTGTGCAGAAGATTCTCCTCCACATAAAAATAAAATACATAAAAATAAAATAATTCTAGAAATAGTCATCCGTATCTTTTGTTTTAGTGCTGTTGAATTTATAAGTCAGTTTCAATAAAAAGTAACGAGAAATAATATTTGTTTTATTATCTGTAATTACGTTATCCTGAACAGTTCTGGTATTGCTGATGTTTTGGTTCAGAATATCATTCCCTTCAAATTCAAGAATGAGATTCTCATTTTTTAAAAATGATTTTCCAAGACTGGCATTCCAAACCACATAATTTAAATTATAACCTATTGTACGTTGACTATTAATCACATATTTCGCATCTGTTTGTAACAATATTTTAAAAGGTAGTTTTAACATAAAAGAAGCATCAAATTCCTGTTGAGAATAAGGCTTGTTGGATGATGTACTAAGCGATGAGGATGGATCATTATAATCATAGTTATATCCTAATGTAAACGCCAAAGTATCAATGTTGACTTCTAATGTTAATCCACCACTTACATTTAATGTTTTTGTAATATTTTTTTGTTGATTAATAAAACTTGCATAGCTGTTATAACTTCCATTTGCACTTGGTGAAACACTCAACACTCTTGAGAAAAATGGAATTCCGCCTCCTATATAAGCGCCTATATTGTAATTGCCATTTACATTTACAGTTTGAGAAACCGTTCTTCCTAAACTGTCATAAGTAACTGAATTAGCAAAAGCATTATTTGTGGAAGAATAGTTAACACTCGACCATACATATTTTCCACTAATTGGTTTATACGAATTAAAAGAAGCGTTTAGATTATGATTAAAAAAAGGCAAAAGCCCCGAGTTTCCTAGTATTATTTGATTAGGATTACTATTGTCAGGAATAGGTTGTAATTGGTTAACTGAAGGCTGAGTAGAAGTAGTTGTATATTTGAAATTAAATCGTGTACTCTGACTGAATCTATAAGTATATCCTAAAAATGGTAAAACATTATTTACCGATTGCTTCACAATTTTATTTGAAACAATGTTCGTGTTTTCAATGTCAACATTTCTAAGGCGTGTACCTACATTAAAGGATTGTTTTTTAGTTTCGTGAATAAATTTCAAGCCAAAACGGTTGGTCATTTTCACTGTTTCAAAATCATTTGTTAATAGCGAATCGTAAGAAGTATATTCCCCATTGGTGTAATCTTGCGCCTTTTTGCTTTGCTTAGATGTAGTATAGTTAAACAAATAATCAAATTCTAATTTTATTTTTTTTGTGAGAGGCTCTGTATAAACCAATGTAGCATTGTGCACTTGCGAATAGCTTGTATTTATTTTTTTTTGATTAATCGTATCATTCGGAGTAATCGTATTATACAAACTGTTGTACGACTTTAATAATCCATCCGATTTATTATCGTCAATCATCAAATTATAATTCATTCGAAATAATTGATCGCGATTTTTGAATTTATGGGTAAGTTTTGCTGTTGTATTAATATTGTACCCGGTCGCATCGTTAGCATTCAAAACATTCGTATGACGCACCAATGTATCTTTAGAATCAAAAAAAGCAGTTAGTTGATTGTTATTTTGTTTCGATTTATTCAACTTAAATTTAGGTTCAATCTCCAATTCGGTAAGCGAATCCAATGTTTGAGTTAATTTAAAATTAATGGAATGTCCTTCACTTTTTTGAGAATTTAGATTTGTATTATCTGTTACATAATTTGAGTCTCTTAAAAAATATTGCGACTTAGTAGAACCACTTGCACTTAATTGATTGTTATTATAAGTATAGTTTACGCCTAGTTTAGTCTTCTTAGTAATCTTATCGGTATAATAAAAGCCTGATTTTATAGTTCGAGGAACACCATTATTTGGATTGCTATTGTTGCTCCAATACATATCACCTTCTTCATTCGATTGCATATTTGATTCATTATCTAAACCATATTTATACATATCGCCCCAACCAAAACTAGAGCGTGGTGTATTGCTTCCTAGTGCAAAGACTGATATTTTCTGAGCATTTTTAAATTTGTTTGCCAAGAGTTCGCCTTCATAAAATTTTTGAAAGTCGCTGGCAGCGGAAACTTTTCCGAAATATCCTTTCTTGGCTTCGTCTTTCAATTTCAGGTTCATCACTTGTGTTGTTTCCTCTTCCCCATCAGTCGCATTTTCATTCTTTTTTTCATACACTTGAACAGATTCAACACCATTAGCCGCTAAATTTTTAGTTGCAACTGTTGGATCACTTCCAAAAAATTCGTCTCCATCTACCAAAACCTGACTTACTTCTTTTCCTTGAGAAGTGATTTTACCGGTAGCATCCACTTTTATTCCAGGGAGTTTTCTCAACAAATCTTCTACTGTAGCATTTGGTTTTACTTTAAATGAGTCGGCTGTATAAATTAGTGTATCGCCTTTGTAATAAACGGGATCTTTAAAAGCATAAATGATCACTTCGCCCAACTGCTGGCTTTTAGAAGGTAGAATAATTTTTCCGAAATCAAATTCAAAATTACTAGCACTTCCAAAAACGTAATACGACTGTTCAGCAAATTTAGAATCTGAAATAATAATTTGTAAAGTATCAATAGGGAGATTTGTTAAAGTAAAAAAGCCTTTTTCATCGGTACGAGTATGCGCAACAAGAACCGAATCTTTGATACGAATTGCCATTGCAACGGCATTTTTTGTTGGAGTTTTGGAAACGGTATCTTGAACATTTCCCGAAATAGACATTTTTTGGGAAAAGGAATTTAATGAAAGAAGAATAAATACAATTAGTAGGAGTTGGCGCATATGTTTTAAATATTTTCTAAAAGTAATAATGCATTTTGAAACGAAAGATACAAATAACAATTTTTAACTACTAATCTGAGGAAATAAGTATGAATAGCATGCGATAATGAGTTCTTTACAAAATTTCTTACCTTTGTTTTAATGCTAAAAATATTAAATATATTTCCCTTCTTACTTGCTTTTGTATTCACAATAGGTAGTATGCAATCATGCAAATCAAAAGGTGCTTACAATAAATATAGGCATGCAAAAGTTCGTCCAAGTGAAAAACAAATACGAGCCGACAAAAAAATAATGGCCCGAAGTGATAAAAATTATAAAAAGCAATTGAAGACAAACAGAAAAAAATTGTTTGGAAGAAAAACGGATCAAGGAGTACCAAGAAAATAAAAATACACTACAGATTGGGTTTTCTTACATTTCACAAATTATCAATATTTTCAGCGTTGCTTATTTCTAAAAATTCTTTTAATTGATTTTTTAGCATGGAAATATAGGAATCTGTGACTTCTTTTAAATTTCCATCAAGAATTTCATAGTATCCACGCCATCGGCATAATCATTGAGTTTCGGACATTGTGCTATTCCAAACGGAATGGCATTTTTTATTTCTATGCTGGAAGAAACAATGCATTGCAATTGTTCAGCTTCAGCTTCTAATTTTTTGTTTAAGATTTTTATATCCTCATAAAATTCATAAAACAAAACACCAATTGGAGAAGAATAAGAAACATCTTCTTTGAGTAAAAGAAAATTATTGTCGAGCAACGTAGGATTGCTGCTCATCAAATAAACTGTTTTGTTATAATCGTAATTATTTGCGTACTTATTATTGTTTGCAACATCCTGAAAATTAAAAATGGATTCATAAAATGTATCAAAAATATATCCTTTAGGAACAAATAACTTAGAAACATTTCTGCATCCCAAGCCAAAATATTGAAATACATCATTGCCCAAAAGCTTTAATTCAGCAGTAGTTTCAACGCCAGTTAATACAGCAACCGAATTTCTGTTTTTACGGATGATGTTTGGATATTTACCAAAATAATATTCGAAATAACGAGCCGAATTATTACTACCTGTTGCAATTACAGCTTCAATGTTTTTTAATTGGCCTTCGGCAAACTCAATTAAATTGGCAAAATCAGGCTCTATGTGTTTTAAAACTTTTGTTACAAATGGAAGTAAAAATTTATCATCAGAAGATAATTTTCCGGTAAATTTATTTCCAGAAAGCAAAACGCATAACATATCATGGAAACCAACCATCGGAATGTTTCCTGCCATAATTACTGCAACACGTCTTGGTTCTTTTACATCCTTTAGATCTTTAATATACATCGAAATCCAATCCAGCAAAGCATTTTCATCCAAACTATCTGCCAAAGCACCCATTGCATTTCTAACATTTGCTTCTGTGAACCATTGATTGTGAATATGAACCGTTTTGATAAGCTCCTGCATGTCTTCATAAAACAAGGCATTCAAAGGATTTTTATCATCCTTTTTTCCGTTCAGGGAAAACGGTTTAAGGAATCGTCCTAATGTTATAAATGCTTTTATTCTACTATCAATGGTCATATTTTTATGTAATTCGATAAAATCTAGTAATTTTGCAGAACTATTTTACAAAACTAACAATAATTATGGCAATTAAAATTACCGAAGAGTGCATTAATTGTGGAGCTTGCGAGCCAGAATGTCCAAACAATGCAATTTATGAGGGAGGTAACGAATGGCGTTTTGCTGATGGAACATCTTTAAAAGGTGCGTTTACATCAAAAAGTGGACTGAATACTGATGCGGAAGCACCGCAAACTCCAGTTGAAATGGATGTTTATTATATTGTATCTGATAAATGTACTGAGTGTGTTGGCTTTCATGATGAACCACAATGTGCTGCTGTTTGTCCTGTTGATTGCTGTGTGGATGATGAAAATTGGCGAGAAAGTAAAGAAGAACTTTTAGCTAAAAAGGGAACTTTACACTTGTAAGCAAAATACAATTTATATTAGAAGCGTCATTCTCAAAAAGAGTGACGCTTTTTTTGAATGTAATTGCCCATACAACCACACTTCAACTACGCTCAGTGTGACGGATTAATCGTATTGAATGTAATTGTCTACACAACCACGCTCAGTCTGAGGGCTCAATTGTAAGGTACTGAATACAGATTCTAACTAATTATCCGTCACACTGAGCGTAGTTGAAGATTTTTTGCGAAGTCGAATCACTATACAATATCGAATTTCACTTTCCGTTTATAAATAGTTACTTTTGTAATGATGAAAAGAACAATTGTTTATTTTCTTATTCTTATTGCTACACAGGCATTTTCGCAGGAACCTACCACCGAAATGCGCTTAAAATCTGTTGATGATTTTACTCAATCAAAACTAAAACCCTTAGTAAAAGCTTTGTATGCTTCAAAAACAACAGCAGACCAAAATAAATACAATCAGGAATTATTGAAAGCTTTTGAGGAAGCTATTGAATTGGATCCGCTTTTCAATTATGCCTTTGACTCCTTGCAAAAAGATATTGGAATTTTAATCTCTCCTGATAAAAAATTTAGAATTGTACATTGGAATATTGACAGAGCTGACGGCACATTCGAGTATTTTGGGTACATCCAATCCTGGTACACAACCGTTGTAAAATCGGGCGCATTCAAAAAAAACAGAAGAGAAAGTATTCAGGTTTTTTCTTTAACAGATAAATCAGCCGAAATTAAAAACCCTGACAACGCCATTACTGACAATAACAAATGGTATGGTGCACTTTACAGTAAAATTATTATCAAAAAAACAAAATCAAAA
>JAYVZC010000499.1:0-2535 GCA_043783695.1 Bacteroidota bacterium | reverse complement strand
CACACGAAAAAACAAATAAAGCATTGTATATTTGGTCTGAAGCGCAAACAAAATATACGCCTGAATACATCGAAGAATATATTCGTTTGAATAATATTACAACTGCAATTGTTTCATTAAGAAAAGATCAGGCTAATAAAGCAGAAGCTGTGACTCTATTTACTAAGTTATCTTCCAAAGGAATTAAATCGGAGTTGTTGGTTGGAAATAATAAATTGCTTTCGGAAAAAGATCCAACTGTTTATTTAGATTCAATTACAAACGGTATTGATTTGAAAACGATTTCAGCAATTCATTTAGATATAGAACCTCATGTTTTAAATGATTATGATACAAATAAAGAAAAATATCTAAATCAATATGTTGAGTTATTGAAAAAAGCAAAAATGTATTGTACTCAAAAAGGGTTGAAATTAAGCATTTCCATTCCCGTATTTTATCCGGATGCAACATTAAAAGAAATATATGCACAAGCCGATTTGATTTATTTGATGGCGTATGAGCATCCTCAAGCAGATTTTATTATCCGTAAAGTGAAGGAGGAATTTGCACTGGATCCTACTAAAACAATTATTGCTTTGAGAGCAAAAGATTTTAAAAATAGAAATGAATGTGAAAAATTAATTAATGAATTGAGTACAACCATAAATGCTACCAAGTTTGCTTTACATGATTTGGAAACATTTATAAAGTTGGATGAATTGAGCGTTATGCAAGAAAAATAAAATAAGAAGTTTTGAAAAGTGTAGATTTTAAACGTAAAGATTCAGTTATCCGAGTGGTGAATGAAGAGATGAAAAAGCCCAAGCGTAATTGGGACAGGGTAATCTACATCGTTTTTTTATCGCTTGTATTCTTTTTTTTAGGGTATTATGTTATCAATAAAATGTTTTTTATTAAGGCCGATGGACAAGTTTTATTTGAAAATGTAAGTATTCGTTTAACGGATGATTGTAGAATTATTGCCTATCAAAAAGATGAAGGAGATACTGTAAAAGTGGGCGATTCATTGTTTTGCTATACGCTTGATAAAGATAATTTATGGGGAAATATAGCTATGAATGGTGGAATTACTGCTACCAGTTATGATAACGAATTTGATTGGATAGAAAAAGAAAAGTATGCTTTGATGAAAAAAGTGGCATTAAATAAAATCGATATCACCGAATCAACGGTATTAATAGCAAGTTATAAAAATGAAATCCAACGATTACAAAACGAAATAGTGTTAGATATTTTACCTAAAAACAGATTGGAATACGTTCAAAACGAGATGTTACGATTAAACACAGCCATTGCAAAACTTACAAGTGAGAATAATCAGTTGTATGGATTATTGAAACAATTAAATAATATGATTAAAGCACCACGAGTAAAAAGCACTAAGAGCGGTTCTTTCGGTGGTTCTGGAAATGGAACCGATGATGCAAACGAAGTTAGAGTATTTTATTCTCCAATAGATGGAACGGTTACACGTATTTATACACGGCAGTTTGAAGTGGCTTTGAAGTCCGAACAAATTATGGCAATTCATAAAAATACACCTATGTATGTAAAAGGTTTTTTTGAACAGGTGGACTTGAATTATTTCAAAGAAGGAGATTTGGTGAATATTGAATTTCCTGATGGAACTGATAGCAAAGGAATTATTAAACGATTTTATTATTCAACTTATCCATTGCCGGATGAATTTCAAAAGCGGTATGAGCCAACAACTAGAACAATTGCAGCTGATATTTATCCTGTTACCGATAATGAATATTCGCATTGGAGGGCTTTTTATAAAATGGGTGTTACAATTACTAAATTTAAATATTAATACAAGGCATTTAGAATGAAGGCTGATAAAATTGAAATAAAAGACAATAAAATTGAATATGAAAACTTATTGTTTTATTCAGTAGATAGTAGCTCTAATCTAAAAATTGATCATTTAATGGGGTATGATGGATTGATTATAGATGCACGCGACCATGATTTTGCCAGATACATCATAAAAAAAATACGTACTCACTACAATCCCGAATTTTATTTGAAACCAATTTTTTTAATCAATTACAAAGAATCAAAAGATCCATTTTTAAATTATTTACATGATGGCTTGGTTTATTCTTACGACCAGATAAAAGAAATAGCAGAAGTAGTAAAACAAATATTTTTCAAAACCACTCAACTTGATTATCAGTTAATTCCATCTTTTGAAGCGCAAACGATGAAAAAGGTGTTGAATTATATGTATACTAGAGACTTAAAAACATTAAAACCTTATGTCGATTTAAATTCTATTATTGGCTATACTTTTCCTGAAATATCTGTCCATTTTGATAATGCAGAAGAAGCACAAGTTCTCGAAATTTTTGAATGGGCAGAACGTGAAGGATTAATTTGGCCCGATTTTCATGAGCGTATTTATTTGTGTAATCAATGTAGTAGCGGTTTTCTAAGTTACCGTGAAGTATGTCCTCACTGCAATTCTTCCAATTCTAAATCTGAAGACCTAGTGCATCATTTTCCATGTGCTTTTATTGGACCTAT
>JAYVZC010000498.1:0-2541 GCA_043783695.1 Bacteroidota bacterium | reverse complement strand
GATTTGAAACAGGCTTTGGGGTAATTGATTTAAAAGCCTATTTTTATATTAACAGCTTTGCGATAAAAAGGTACGCTTATCCCGCCAACGGGGTGTTGATAAGTCTGCCTTTGGTAAGGCTATATTATAGTTGAACTAAACCGCCTCTCGGCGGTGGCTTTAAAATCACAAACCAAATTTTGTTTTCTTACTTAGTAGTATGTCTAACTTAAAAACATACTATTATGAGCGAATTAAAAAACAAAATGATTCAACAGATGCAGTTGAAGGGGTACAGCAACAGTTCCATAAAAACCTATACCGAATGCATTGCCGGCCTTTCAAATTATTACAAAACCTCACCGGATTTACTAAGTGTTGAACAGGTAAGGAATTACATTCATTTTAAATTAATTGAAAAGAAGCTGAGTAAATCTTGGGTAAATCAGATTGTCAGCGCCTTAAAAATTCTTTTTTGTGATGTTTTGAAAAGAGAATGGAGTGAGTTGGATATTCCTCGACCAAGACGCGAAAAAAAACTTCCAATAGTTTTATCAAAACAAGAAGTTAGTGAATTAATTTCTGTTACCAGAAATTTAAAACATCGTGCTCTGCTTACTCTTAAATATTCTTCGGGTTTACGATTGAGCGAAGTAAAGAATTTGAAAATTGGAGACATTGATTCAAAAAGAATGATGGTGCGGGTTGTTCAGGCAAAAGGGTTCAAAGACCGTTATTCTATTTTATCTCCGATAGCTTTAGAACTACTCAGAGAGTATTATAGAATATATCGCCCTGTAACTTGGCTCTTTGAAACCAAGCAATCACAAGCCATGGCGGAAAGTACCGTGCAAGCCGTTTTTAAAAACGCACTTCGTAAAACAAGCATTGAAAAAAAAGTGGGGATTCATTCACTCAGACACAGCTTTGCAACGCACATGATGGAACAAGGAGTTTCATTGCCCATCATACAGCAATTACTTGGTCATAAATCTTTAAGAACCACTAGTGTTTATCTGCATGTTCAGAAGTATACCCTTGATGCGGTAAAAAGTCCTTTAGATTTTCTTTCATTATAATTTTTCCGAATGAAAAATATTACTGTTCCGAAAAGATCGGAACTGGGAGATGTTTTTTCTTTATTTGGAGAAGAATACAGAAGAAATCGTCAACTGCCTTTACAACAACGCAAAGTAATGTTTGCCATTGAAGCCTGCCGAACTTCAATTTTAGGAGGACATGTTGATAGTTGTGATAATTGCAATCACAAACGTATTTCTTATAATTCATGCCGCAACAGGCATTGCCCCAAATGCCAGAATTTAAATAAAGAAAAATGGATTGAAAAATTATCTTGCAATCTTTTACCGGTAAAGTACTTTCATATTGTATTTACTATTCCATCGGAACTGAACAGGCTTTGTCTTGTAAATCAAAAAGTGATGTATGATATTTTGTTTCATGCCGCATCTCAAACAATTCTTACGCTTGCAAAAGACAAAAAACATTTGGGAGCATTAAGCGGATTGGTTGCGGTGTTGCATACTTGGGGACAAAATCTTATGGATCATCCGCATCTGCATACTCTTGTGCCTGCCGGTGGATGGAGTGACTGGAATGGTTATTGGAAAAATTCAAAGAAGAATTTTTTTATTCATGTGAAAGTACTCTCAAAAGTGTTTCGAGGAAAATTTCTCGCTGCCCTCAGGTCTGCTTACAAAGACGAAGAGTTAAAATTTGAAGGTGAAATAAAACCACTTGCTCAGCTTGGAAATTTTAAAACATTACTTGATTTGCTTTATAAAAAAGATTGGGTGGTGTATGCGAAAGAACCATTTAAGAACGCCTCGGGTATTATAAAATATCTTGGAAATTATACTCACCGTATTGCAATCTCCAACGAGCGGATTCAAAAAATTGAAGGAGATAAAGTTTTGTTTGGTTGGAAAGATTACAAGGATGGAAGTAGAAGAAAAACAATGACCTTGCAGGCGCAAGAATTTATCAGAAGATTTCTGTTGCATGTATTGCCACCAGCTTTTTGTAAAATACGCTACTATGGGATTCTTTCTTCACGAAACAGAAAAACCATTTTAAAGAAATGTAAAACCGTAATGGCTATCAAAGAGCATAAATCGAAATTTGAAGGGTTAGTTTGGCATGAGGTTCTGAAAATTGTAACAGGAGTGGATATACTTCTGTGTCCAAATTGCAAAAAAGGAAAAATGATTCCAGTAGGACTTTTTTCCGGCAGAAAAGCACCGCCGTAAAAGAAATTGAAAAAATGTTCTTTACTTATACGATTTACCTTTTACTGTTTTTACGGCAAGGGATTGAATTGATTTAAATTTAAAAAATATTCATAAATAACTCATGAAAAATAATTTCACCCGATTTTATCACAGAAAAAAAGGTAAAACTAATAAAACCGAAACATTGCTTTTCCATAGGGAAATGACCTGATAGTAAGGCGGCTAAGTTCAACTCAATTGTATACGCAATTGCATAATTTGTCAAATGTGTTTTTTTTGATTAAATTGCGTATACAATCTTAAAAAGTTA
>JAYVZC010000497.1:0-13845 GCA_043783695.1 Bacteroidota bacterium | reverse complement strand
TGCTTGGTTACTTTTTCCAAATCACTTAATGCACCAGTGGAAATTTTTCCGAAAACAATTTCTTCGGCAGCTCTTCCGCCAAGTGTCGCACACATCTCATCCATCAATTGCTCTGTTGTAGTGATTTGGCGCTCTTCCGGTAAATACCAAGCAGCACCTAATGATCGCCCTCGTGGGACAATCGTAACTTTCACTAATGGATGTGCATGTTCTAACAACCAACTCGTAGCAGCATGTCCTGCTTCGTGATAGGCAATAACTTTTTTCTCGTGAATAGAAATAATTTTATTTTTCTTTTCCAATCCACCGATAATACGATCAACAGCATCTAAGAAATCTTGTTTTTGAATAACTGTTTTATCATGACGGGCAGCAATTAATGCAGCTTCGTTACAAATATGTGCAATGTCGGCACCTGAGAAACCAGGAGTTTGTTTTGCAAGAAAATCAACATCTACAGAATCATCGATCTTTAATGGTTTTAAATGCACCTTAAAAATATCTTTACGCTCATTTAAATCGGGCATATCAACATAAATTTGTCTATCGAAGCGACCCGCACGCATCAATGCTCTATCTAAAATATCAGCACGGTTGGTAGCAGCTAAAATAATTACTCCACTATTTGTACCAAAACCATCCATCTCGGTTAATAATTGATTCAAAGTATTTTCGCGTTCATCGTTTCCGCCTTGAGCCGGATTTTTTCCGCGGGCACGACCAATTGCATCAATCTCATCAATAAAAATAATACATGGAGCTTTTTCTTTTGCTTGTCGGAATAAATCACGTACACGTGAAGCACCAACACCAACAAACATTTCCACAAAATCGGAACCTGATAAAGAGAAGAAAGGAACTTTTGCTTCACCTGCAACTGCTTTTGCTAAAAGGGTTTTACCGGTTCCCGGAGGGCCTACAAGTAATGCGCCTTTGGGAATTTTTGCACCCAATGCCGTATATTTTTTCGGATTTTTAAGAAAGTCGACAATTTCTTTTATTTCTACTTTTGCTCCTTCTAATCCTGCAACATCGTTAAACGTGATGTTCACATTTGTGTTTTTATCAAACAAGGTTGCTTTTGATTTTCCGATATTAAAAATTTGTCCGCCACCAGCTCCGCCTCCCATTCTGCGCATGATAATAATCCAGATCACAATCATTAATATAATTGGAATAAGCCAACCCAAGGTGTCAGTCCAGGAAGTACGATTTTCAGTTTCTGCATAAATTCTGTCAGCAGGTAAAAAATCTTTTTGAGCATCAGTAAGCATAACATTAAAACTTACATCATTGGGTATTTTTATTTTATAATGGGGACCTTTTGATTTTGGATCAAGCTTGTCAGCGGCATATTGAGGTAGTTTTAAATACTCTGGACCTATTGTTATTTCGGCAATATTTTCGGTCGGAATTGCAACAATCTTAATTACATGATGCTGCTTTAACATTTTTTCAATAAAATCAGTTGTGTTTTTTTCTTGTAATGCAGGTTTAAAATTCATCACTTGCATTGCAATTAATCCAACCGCTATTATTCCATAAATCCAATAAAAATTAAATGGATTTTTGGGTAGGTTAGGTTTTTTCGGAAACATATCTTTCAGATTTTTATTATCCGATGGTTTTTCTTGCTCGCTCATATATTCTTCTCGTTCTAAATATTATTTATCAAATGCTATTTGCGTTACTTCGGCATCTGCCCACAACGACTCTAAGTTATAAAAATTACGTACTTCGGTTTGAAAAACATGGACTACAACCGTAACGTAGTCAACTAAAATCCATTCAGAATTTTCAAATCCTTCTTTGCGATAAGGGCGTTCACCAGTTATCTTTTTCACCATTACTTCCACCGATCCAGCAATTGCATTCACTTGTGTGTTGGAATCCGCTTGACAAATGATAAAATAATCACAAACTCGGTTATGAATATCTTTCAAGTTAAGAACAGAAATGTTTCTTCCTTTTACTTCCAGTATACCTTCAACAATTGCATCGGCAAGAAGTTCAGTTGGACCTTTGATTTTTTTAGGTTCTGTTTTGGAAACTGTTTTTGCAATTTGTTTTACAACTGTTTTAGTTGATTTTGTAACTACCTTAGCTGTTGTAGTTTTTTTAGCAAGAACCTTTTGAGTAGCGACCTTTTTTGTAACTACTTTTTTAGCAACCACCTTTTTAGCTATAACCTTCGCAATAGTTTTAGCAATCACTTTTATAGGAGCCGCTTTGCTTTTCGATTTAGCTATATTTGTTGCTGGTTTAGAAGCTACTTTCCCGCCTGTCGAACCTGCCTTGCCGGCAGGCAGGCGGGCAGGCTTAACTACTTTTTTAACTGTTGCTTTTGGGGGAGCTATTTTCCGGCCTAACGGACGGGCAGGTTTTGTTTTTACGGATGTTTTTTTTGCTGCTGCTTTTTTCACAGGTACCGCTTTCTTTTTCGCCATTGAAGGATATATCTATTTTTATTACTTTCTTTGCTTTGTGATTATCCACAAAAATAATCAAATCTTTTGCAAAACTCTCAATGAAAACATTATTTATAGGGCAAAATTGCATTCATATTGAATCGCTCGATTCTACCAACAGTTATGCCAGTGAAATGTTGCGACAAATTGAGTTGTCGGAAGGTAGTGTTATTTACAGTTTTGAGCAGAAAAGTGGTCGTGGACAAAGAGGAAACTCTTGGGAGAGTAAACCCAACAAAAACGTGGCTTTGAGTCTTGTTTTACATCCTAAATTTTTGTCGGTTAATCAGCAGTTTTTACTCGCTAAAATCACCTCTTTAGCAGTTGCTGACTTAATGGCAGAAATGCTTGTAGATTCCCATAAACCTAATGAAATAAGCATAAAATGGCCGAATGATGTTTATGTGAATAAAAAAAAAATAGCAGGCATTTTAATTGAAAACACATTAAGAGAAAGCACGTTACAGAGTTCGATAGTTGGAATTGGGATAAATGTAAATCAATTAGATTTTACTACCAAACAAGCAACATCACTTGCTTTGCTTACTGATAAAGAGTTTGAGCTAATGAAGGTACTTGAACGTTTGTGTGAATTTTTTGAAGTTAGGTATTTGCAATTAAAAGCGAATAAGCTGGAGGGTATTGATAATGCTTATTTAGAGCGATTATATAAGCTTAATCAGTGGGCAAGTTATAGTTCTGAGGAAACGAAATTTGAAGGAAAAATAAGAGGTGTTTCTAAAATTGGGCGGTTGAAATTAGAGCTGAGAAGTGGAGAAATAAAAGAATTTAATTTGAAGGAGATCGTTTTTTTGTAAGCCCTTTAGCAAAAATGAAAAGTCCGGTTGGATATTATACCGAATCGGTTTCTGTAACCTGCCGGCAGGCAGGCAGGCAGGTAGTCCAATAATTGCTTTGCAATTTTGCACTACAACAGCCACTCTCTCGGCATTAACCATTGTAAATTACAAAATGTCCTTTGGACTTTTATAATAACAATTGGCAATAAACAAAAAAGCAGGTTAAAAACCTGCTATACAAAATAGGTTACAAACCTGTCATACTATATCCTTCATTTTTTGTGCTAACATATTAAAGAAATGTCTCAAAGGTTTTTCTACCATCATTTTAATCATTGGATTCATATCCGATTCAAATGTGAGTTGTCCGACACAATTGTGTTCATCTTTTTCTGTTATCAAAACAAATAATTTAAATTCGAATGGAACTTTTCCGTGAGAAGTAATAGTGATTTTTGAAACAGGCATTTTCTCAATAATTTTCATTCCGATAGTTGCCATTCCATTTATTGTAAATGAACATTCGTCTGTTGTTGATTTCCAATTTGTAACTTGAGCAGGCATTAATTTTTCGAAATTATTAAAATCGCCTAAGTAATTAAATATTTTTTCAGCAGAATTTGCAATCTCTACTTTTTCACTTTCTATTTTTGTCATCTTCTACCTAAGAATTATGAATTTTAACGAATTACGAATCTGTGTATATTTTATTGTACTTTGAATATTCGTCAACTGTCTGTTTTTTATTTGCCTACTGCCAATTGTCTACTTTTTTATTTTTTTTTCTTGTCTACTACCAACTGAAGATCTCCCCACTCCGCAGGATTTTCCCGCCATGTTTTAAGAGATAATAAATCTTTATCCGTAATATAATTTGATTGCAACGCTTGTGCAATCATGATATCATAATTACTCAATGTAATCAGTTGGCATTTTGCTTTTTTGAAATTGTCGGTAGCTGTTTTAAAACCATAAGTAAAAATTGCAGCCATTCCTTTTACATCACAACCTTCTTCACGCAATGCCTCCACTGCTTTTAAACTACTTCCTCCGGTTGAAATTAAATCTTCAATTACTACAACCGATTGTCCTTTTTCAATAACCCCTTCAATCATATTTGTCAAGCCGTGTTTTTTTGCTTCGGAACGAACATATACAAATGGTAAGCCCATTTCTTGAGCCACTAATGCTCCTTGAGCAATTCCTCCGGTTGCTACGCCAGCTATTACATCGGGCTTACCAAACTTTTCCATAATTGCATCTACAAATTGTTGACGGATGTATGTACGCACTTGCGGAAATGATAATGTAATACGATTATCACAATAGATTGGGGATTTCCACCCCGATGCCCATGTGAATGGATTGTTTGGTTGTAGTTTTACAGCTTTAACTTGTAATAAAAATTCTGCAACCTTTAATGCAGATTCATCATTCTTCTTCATAGCGCAAAAATAGCTAAATTTGTAAAGGCAATCTATTTTTTAATTAACAAAATTAGTAATGATAAAAGTATTTTCATTAAACAAAACCATCTGTTTAACCAGCAATTTAATGGACTACCAGCAGAAGGAAGATACTGTTCTGGTTAGGATTCATTCCTTAGACGAACTACAGATGATGTACGATGAATTGGTTACTAAAAATCAATTTATTGAAGTTTATTACTATCATGAAAATGAAAAGTTGTTGTTAGCTAATTTTTCTTTATCATTTAAAGTTATAGAAGCAGCAGGAGGATTAGTAAAAAATAAGAAGAGCGAATATTTGTTTATTTTCAGAAATGGGAAATGGGATTTGCCAAAAGGAAAAATTGAAAAAAAAGAAGGCATTAAAGAAGCTGCAATGAGAGAAGTAGAAGAGGAATGCGGGATAGGAAAATTAAAAATTGTGAAAGAATTAGAATCCACTTATCACACTTATGAATTGGAAGGGAAATCGATTTTAAAACGTACATATTGGTTTGAAATGATTTGTGAAGATGAGTCAAAACTTGTTCCACAAACAGAAGAAGGAATAACTGAAGTTAAATGGTTGTCGAAAAATGATTTAAAACAGGTTTTTGATAATACTTATGAATCGATAAGAGAAGTGCTCAAAAATGTTCATTAGTTCAATTGTTTATTGGTTCATTAGTCTCAGCATATTTTCTGGGTGTATTTTATTTCGCTAATGATTCTTCTTCTCACCTATTCCATGCACTTTTGCTTTAGGTTTTGTAATATCGTATAACGCACGATCGATGTCCACATCAGGGCTACTTGCAGGGACTTGAATAAATTTTCCATCTGGGTCGATTAAGAAATAAGTCGGTAATGATTTTATTTCGTAATCATTTTTTAATTTTCCTAAACTATTATCGGATAAAAATAGCCAAGTGTGTTTTGGGTTTTTGAGTTGAAAATTTTTCATCTCTGCATTTGTTTTGTCGATAGAAATGCTAACGAAACTAATTCTTTCTCCGTAAGTTTTAATGAGAGAAGGAATGATTTTCATTTGTTGTTGACAAGCTGTGCAATTAATATCGTAGAACATTAAGTACACATATTTGTTTGTCCTTAATTCATCTAAACTGTGTGTAACTCTATTTTTATCAGGCAATTCAAAGAATGGTGCTTGCCCTCCAATTTTTAATTTCGAAAATGAATTTAAAATATTTTGTGCGATTCGTTTGTGTTCTTCAATTTTAGTTTCTTGAACAATTTGTTGTAGAATAGCTACAATGCTTGGCTTTTTAAAGGAGTTGTCATAATACGATTCATACAATCCTTTTATAAAAACCAATTCTCGTAATGTATCGTTTTGTAAAAATTCATCACGTTTTAAAACTTCCAATGCTCCAGCAAAACTTCCTCTGTCGTTAATTTGAAACGAAAGCGGTGCTCCTAGTTTTGTCATAGAAAAGTCTTGAATTTTTTGTTTAAAGAAATCCTTAAAGAATAACATGTATTCGGGATTGCTATATAAAATGGGCTTATTAGCAAGATATTCAGTGAATAATTTTTTCTCACTCATTTTTGTTCTTTGTTCGAGTGATGCTATTGAATAGGTAATATAGTTTTTGAAATAAGCATTATTAACCGTTGAATAAAAATCTTTCATTACTACTTTAAATGAATCGATTTTTACTTGTGATTTTATTCTCAAATAAGTTACACCTAAAAATTCATCACAACGATTGTCGTAATCCATCGTTAAAGAATTGATTTCGGTTTTGCTTTTTAGTTTGATGGAAAGCTTTACATCGTGTTCTAGATTTGGATTTTGGTAAGTAGTAGAATCGGGAGGCATAAAAATAACTTCGTAATTAGCTTTTGGCTCGATGTACATGTTGGAAATGTTTTTCTCCACTTTCAACGTGATGTATTGAATGTCTTTACTATTAAATTCAAGAGTAAAATTTCCAAGAGAATCAACAACCGAATAAGTCAGTTGCTTTTGAGTATTAGAGACATAATCATTGTTTACCCAAACACCAATTTCTTTGTATTCATAAGATTTCGCAGAACCTTTAATCACCACATTTTGAGCCTGTGATAAAAAAGATAAAAGGAAACTAGGTAATATAAAGATGAATTTAGTCATATCGTGATTTATGCCCTTCGCACTTCGACTCCGCTCAGAGTGACGGCTCAGGGTGACATTTTTTTGCAAATTTTGTGCCTAATTATGGTGCTTTTATATCAATACCTTTAGGAACAAAAGGCGATGCATCACCGCCATTTCTGATGATATCACGTACAATTGTTGAATTTATTGCAGATAGTTCCGGAATTGGTAAAATAAAAATGGTTTCAATATCGGGTGCCATCACATTGTTGTTTTGAGCAATGGATTTTTCAAATTCAAAATCGGCAGAAGTGCGTAATCCGCGAAGAATAAATTTTGCATTTACTTTTTTACAAAAGTGTATGGTAAGTCCTGTATAAGATTCAACACGAACTTTTGGTTCGTTTGCAAATACTCGTTTGATCCACTTTTCACGTTGTTCTAAGGAAAAATAATTTTGTTTGCTACTGTTTTTTCCGATGGCAATAATAATTTCATCAAAAAGCGGTAAAGCTCTTCGTAAAATGTTCTCATGTCCTTTTGTAATAGGATCAAATGAGCCTGGGAATATTGCAATGCGTTTGTTCATTTTGTGATAGTGTTAATTACAAGTTTGTACACCATAGCTTTAGCGAAGGTTGTACGAATTTACGAAAAATATTGAAATTTCGTGATACCGATCTTACACTTCGACTACGCTCAGTGTGACGGAGTGTGAGTAGCGGACAGTCAATCTTGCCGTCAGGCTGAGCGTAGTCGAAGCATAAGTGCAAGAAAATTTATTCCTCCGTATTCTCAAAAATAGCAAAATTCACATTCCCGTAACTGCGGTGTTCTTTGAAATGGGGCAGTTTGGATAAATCGGTATGCGGACCATGTTCTACAATTAGCCATCCATTAGGTTTTAATAGTTTGTTGGCAAATACCAATTCTGGTAATACTTGAAAATTTTCCATGTCGTATGGAGGATCGCAAAAAACAATGTGGTAGGGAGTAGAAGCACGTTTTAAAAAAGCAAAAGCATCCGATTTAATTACTTTTACTACATCCATTTTAAATTCGGAAATGGTTTTTTTTACAAATTCGCAACATACGTAGCTGCTGTCAACACTTGTAATATCACCACATCCTCGAGAGGCAAATTCATAAGTGATGTTCCCTGTTCCTGAAAACAAATCCAGAATTTTTAAGCCATCAAATTCAAAATGATTGTTTAAAATATTAAAGATACTTTCTTTTGCGAAGTCGGTAGTAGGGCGAACAGGAAGATTTTTGGGAGGATGAATTACTCTTCCCTTATTCATTCCGCCAATAATTCGCATTAAGCTAAAAAGCTATTAAACAAAGTGAAATAGAAATGTTTTGGTAAAGTTTGAAGTTGGTAGCTATAATCAGAATCCACACTACGCTCCGCAAATTTAATCGTGCGTATGTATTTTTGTGCAACGTTATAAACATCAGAAGATTTTTCTACCTCGCCCAATAAAATGGTTTCCGTTTTTTCAGGATTTAATTGCAGTTGCTCGAATGCAAATAATAAATAATAAATAAAATCTTCAGGAGAATGATAATTGAAAGTATTATAGAAGATCAGATTTTTTCCATCAATAACAAGCGTTTCGAAGTGTGTTTCCTGAACATGCACATACAATTTTTTACCCGTTTGATTTTTGTTGTTTGCAACAAGTGTGTCAATTAAAGTGCTAGAAGCGTGATGATATTTGATGTTATTATATTGTGAATCCAATTTTGCTTTCAAAGAAAAAGGGAGAGCAAAAACATTTTTCGCATCCAGACTTCTGATTTCATCTACCACAATAAATTCATTTCCTTCTAAAGAAGCATTGAATTTCAAATACATTTTTTTTCTATCATCTTCGTAAAGAACATTAGGAACCAATGTAGATAGGTTGTTTACAACAATGCAAGCAACCGATTGAAATTTATGATTTATAAGTTTGCTTTCTTTTAAAAGAGGATCAAACAATTCTGCAACAGCTTCGAAATTATAAGCATTTGTAATGTTATATTTCTCTAAAGCAATGTATTTATTTTTTTGTTTATCCTGAACAGCCACCTGAATATCACTTATTCCAATTTGCAGAAGCAATTGGTAAGATGCCGTTTTTTTTGCATCAAATGCTTCATCAACGAATGAATGAAGCTGTGTTAGTTTATTTTTTATTTCCGTGGTCATCGGGTTGCAAAGATATGATTTCCTACGAATTACGCACTTCGACTACGCTCAGTGTGACAACGAATTACGAATCTTTGTAGTTTTATTTCCGTTATAATTTGATACTTTTTTGTCGTAAGAATCTTATAATCAGTAGTTTAAATATAATGAACAGGGTGAATTCGGATTAGTATATTTGTAGAAATTCTCATCCTTAGAGATTTGAATAATTTTAAATGAGACAAGAAGAGTTTAGTAAAATATTATTGCAAAGTTTTCCATTTGAAGTCACAAGTGGTCAAAGAGCCCTGTTTACTATGCTTTCGGAGTTTATTTTAAATATCAATTCCGACCAAATTTTTGTATTAAGAGGTTATGCAGGGACTGGAAAGACCACCATTGTAAGTTCTTTAGTTAAAAGTCTGCCAGCAGTAAATGGGAAAACAGTGTTGTTAGCCCCAACAGGAAGAGCAGCAAAGGTGCTTTCGAATTATACAGGAAAACAAGCATTCACTATCCATAAAAAAATATATTACCGAAAACCCGATAACGATGGCGGAATGGCATTTACTCTGCAACAAAATTTACATACCGACACTATTTTTATTGTTGATGAAGCATCAATGATATCTAATTCGGGTGGATTAAATGCAAGTGGAACGTTTGGTGGCGGAAGTTTGTTGGATGATTTAATTTCTTATGTTTTTAATGGCAATAATTGTAAATTAATATTCATTGGAGATACAGCACAGTTGCCACCTGTTGGATTGGATGTGAGTCCGGCATTGGATATGGATTTTTTTAAAGCATCGTTTTCTTTTCAAGTGGATGGATTTGAATTGACAGAAGTAGTGCGGCAAACAGAAGACTCTGGAATATTGACAAATGCTACTACCATTCGTAATCAGATAAAAAATGAACGGGATGGAAAACCTCATTTTCAAGTCAATGATTTTAAAGACATAGTTCGTTTGGGTGGAGAGGACCTGGAGGATGCTTTGAATAGTGCCTATTCCAAATATGGTGCTGAAGATACGATGGTGATTTGTCGTTCAAATAAAAGAGCAAATATTTTTAATCAGCAAATAAGAGCTAGAATTCGTTGGCAGGAAAATGAATTATCGTCAGGTGATTATATGATGGTGGTGAAGAATAATTATTTCTGGCTACCAGAAGAATCAAAAGCAGGATTTATTGCTAATGGTGATATTGTTGAATTGATGAGCATAGGAAAAATTCAGGAGATGCATGGATTTAGATTTGCTGATGTGAGAATGCGGATGATTGATTATCCGGATGAACCGGAATTAGAAACTCGTTTGTTGTTGGATACCATTATGAGTGAAGCACCTGCACTTTCCCAAGAAGAAAATAAAAGATTGTACAATTCTGTCTCTGCCGATTATAGTGATGTTGCTGATAGAAGAATGCGTTTGAAAAAAGTAAAGGAAGATGGATTTTTTAATGCTTTACAAGTAAAGTTTGCTTATGCAGTAACTTGTCATAAAGCGCAAGGCGGACAATGGCCATGCGTGTTTGTGGAACAAGGATATTTAACAGATGAAATGGTCAATACAGAGTATATGCGTTGGTTGTATACAGCAGTATCACGTGCTTCGGAGAAATTATATTTGGTGAATTTTAATAAAGATTTTTTCGAATAACACTTGGCTTAAGCCTAGTGTAATGAAAAATCTAATTCTCTTCCTTTTCAAAGGCGAATCCAATTTTGGTACTGAATTTGGGCCAATCGATTAGCAGTCCGTTTTTTTCTCTTACTTTAATTTTAGTAAAAAATAAAATTGTTCCCCTGTCAACACGTGTGATTCTGTTTTGCATGGTGGATGACAATGTTGTTCCGGTAATGTTTTCATTATAGGCAATTCCTTGAATAGTTACCATCACATTGTATGAAACAACAGCTGAATCTAAAATATTTCCGTAATTATCTTTCCCCACCAAACGATTATTCACATTATCGAACATAACAGCATAAGTATTTCCTTTTTTTTGAACTTTGATAGTGCCTCTTTTATCTTCCTGAGCGGAAAGCGAGCAGGTAATGGTAAGAAGAAAAATATAGAGTACTTTTTTCATTTGATTGTGTAACGCAAATATAAGACCATTGTTACTTAATAAAATAATGTAGCTAAAAATTATCAGAACTTATAAGCAATCCCAATAGCAAACACTTCTTTGAATTGTAAACGAGGACCGATTCCTTCAACTGAAATACCATTAATTTCTCTGGTAACCGGAACAGGAATGTCGTGGTCGTAAATCAATTGAGTATTTACTGTGCAGGAAAGAAATTTGTTTACTTTCATTGTTAGAATCGTTTCCAAGTTCACATCTATATTTTCGGGATGATTTAAATAGTTGGTGAAGAGTTCTAATTTGGTTTGAATATTTACATTTTTGAAAATATCTTTTTTGAAAGTCATTTTCAAATATCCCCCAAACTCATAACGAATTATTTTGCCATCTTTTGTTTTTACACCGGCTGTATCATATTCTGCTGCTTGTACACCAAAAGCACCTGCATCGGCAAGACGCTGATCATTTACAAATGTGATTTTTCCCGTTAGAAGAGAAACAAAAAAAGAAAGACTTTTATCTACCGATTTATAATCCAAACCCAATGCACCTAAGGTTGTTGCCGGGGCCATGAAATGAGAAACAATGTTTGTATCATCCGGATAATTATAGCCAACATCGAACTGGCTTTTGAAATTTAATAAAGCAGCATAATACCAGTTTTTTGAAGCGTACTGCCCAAATTTGGAATTGAATTCGATCTTGTCATCACTTTTCTGGACATTGTTTTTTCCAATTTTAATTACTCCGAAGGCGAGATCAAGACTATTATCCCAATTTGTTTTACCTGCCTGTCCGGTAGGCAGGTCTGATTTGTAATTGCTAAAAAGATTGAATAAAGCAACTCCGGAAAACGAATTGACTCCTCCTGCAGCCCAATTTGTATAGCTTGCCTGAGAAAAATTGGCTCCGAGCATTCCTCCTTTTTTCCAAAGTCTTATAGTATCGGCTTGTGTGACCTCTTCTTTTTTTATTTCTAATGTGTCTATTTTTGCTTGGATGGAATCGGTTTTGATCTTTGTAGAATCTATGGTTTGAGCAGAAGCATCAAAACAACAAAAGAGAAGAAAGAAGAGAATGATTTTTTTCATGCTTACGAACTATTTTTTTTGTTCTCTCAATAAATCTCGTATTTCAATTAATAATTCTTCTTGTGTTAGTCCTTTAGGCACTGCCGGTATTTTAGCTGCTTCTCTTTTTTTAGAAGCGTTAATTCCTTTTATAATTAAAAACAATACCCATGCAACAATAATAAAATTTATTACTGCAGAAAGAAACAAGCCATATTTAATGGATCCGAACATTGTAAGATCGCGAAGATTCGTCAGATGAGCTGCTTTTAAAGCTGGTTGTAAAACCATTGGTGTGATTACATCTTCAATTAATGAGTTAACAATTTTACTGAAGGCCGCTCCAATAACAACTCCAATTGCTAGGTCAATTACATTTCCTTTAATTGCAAAATCCTTAAACTCTTTTAGTACACCCATAATTAAATTTTTTTATTCTTTTTATATTTATTGTCAAATCAATCTCTATTTTAATAAGCGAATCTACTTAATGCAACAAATAGTTCTTAGCTTTAATGAATTCGGATTTTTACACTACAAACTTAATCGAAAACTTATAATACAGTATTCAATTGAAACAACAAGGGTTTACTCGGAGAAGCATCATTCTCAAAACTTGCTATTTGAATATTTAAAAGATACGTTCCATCATAAACGGTATTCGGAACATAAATCATTTCTGTAATCGTACGTTCTAATTTTGTGTTATGAGGATATTGCCAAAATGCATGATGCGCTAATAATTTCCCTCCATCAACTTCCTTATCTACCGATGGTAAATCAATCAATAGATGATCTATTCCACATTCATCAATAAGTTTCGCTGCTTCGTGATGCAAGTATGGAGGATTAGTATTTGAATATTGTTTGTTGATTTTTGAAATATGATTATCCAAAGTACGAATCACAATTGCTTCCGGACGTTTATCTCTTAAACAATTTTCGATATGTTTTTTTGTAATCACTTTATCACCATCAGCTGTTTCATCAGGCAAAATTGTAATTACTTCTGAAATAAAAAAGAATTTTTTCAAAGTTTGATTGATGGAATAATCTTCTTTACTAATATGCCCAACGCACTCGGTATGGGTTCCATTTCCATGCGGATTAAACATAATGTTTCTGAAATTAACCGAACCGCCTTGCTTTACATCGCCAATCCAATCGCCCATACGCACAGGCTCCATTGTAACCGGATTAGAATACCAAGCATTCACATTTTCTTTTCCTGTTCTTAATGGAATAGATATATCGATTGGTTTACTCAAATCAACATTATACGATTTTCCTTTATGTGTTATTTTTGAAATCATAATGTATAGGTTTTATCCTCTCCTGCCCCCTCCGAAGGGGGACAAAAAAAGATCGCTTGCTATTTTATCTGCAATTAATTTTCCTTTATCCGATAAATATAATTTATTTTCTTCACTCAATACATCTTCCGATTGAATATACTTCTCTACTTCCATCAAACAATATTCTAAATGCTCTTTTCCAAAGTCATTTTCGATACGCATTAAACTCAAGCCCCAAATGGTTCTCAAGGAAGTCAGCACATATTCATTGTAGCATTGATTAATTGTTAATTCCTCTTTTTCAAAATTCAATTCTCCTTTTTCAAGCGACCGAATATATAATGCATTATTGGAAATATTCCACTGTCTGCTTTTACCATCGTAAGAATG
>JAYVZC010000496.1:0-2546 GCA_043783695.1 Bacteroidota bacterium | reverse complement strand
TGGTAAGAATATCTCCACTTATTTGTGTATTTTTATTTTCTGATCCAATATATAATACATGATCCGGAGCAATACCATCTATTTTTGTGGTATAAATATGATTTGAAGTTGTGTTATTATTGACTGTTAAATTAGAGGCAATCGTAGTATTTCCTTGAATGATTGCGGTTTCTTTAATTTCTATATCTCCCGACAGTAACATATTACCAGTAACATCGAGTACTTGATTTTTTTTTCTATTAAATATTTCAGGAAAATGACAACGATATATAATACTTTTTTCGGGTGATATTTGACTTAGAAAAATAAAAGTATCATCATCCGGCATACTTACTTGAAGTAATTGAAAACTTTTACTTAGTATTAGGTTGAATAATCCAGAAGAATTAATCATTTTTTCATCAGGAGTAGTCCAATTAGTACCATCATTTGTGATTACTATTCTTCCCGAATTACCTACGGCGATTGCTTTATTATTTTCTAGAATAAAAAGATCATTTAGTGGTACAGAGGGTGTAAGGGTTGTAACTGTAATTTTATTATTATTATCAATTATTAAAGGTATTCGGAGTATAGAGGACGATGACGTGCAGTAAGAAACGGTTGAATCGGGAGAATATGAAATGGAATAATAATTATTGTTGAGGATCGCGGAAGTAGTGATGGTTTCTTTGTATGTAAAAATATTGGATATATCGGAGGTAACATTTAAATCAATAATTTGATCGGGTAATATTACTCTTAATGTGATGGCTGTACCATTATAAATAATATTATTTATTTTCTGACTACCAAAAACCTTCACATCAGGTTTATTTCCATAAAAAAGCGATCGTCCATCTATAAATGTATTTACGGCTACATCAAGTATAAATTCTTTTGTTCCCATAATTGTGGTAGCCAATTTATTCGCAGCAAGAATGTTAAAGGAAGGTATTGTAAAATAACCAATCATATTTGTTCCATAAACAAAACAGAAAATAAATAAATAATTTATTTCAATAATAGTCACGGCTGTGATTGTTTCCGTAAGTAACATTCCATCAAATTTATGCCATGTTTTAAATCCATCGGATGAAAAAAGCAATAGTCCGTATTGTCCGCCCACAACCGCTACTTTATCATTACAAACAAATCCGCATTCAATGGTAATATCCACATTAATTTGTAAATCAAATAGGGAAGGTGACCACGTATTTCCTCCATCTGTCGTGTATATAAAATGATTATCGGTCAGAGTTCTGTCTACCCCCGCCCCCATTTTAGAATCTATGGTTCCAAATGCAATACCGTACATACGATAGGTTGATTTTTTACAAAATATCATTTTATGAAGTGAAAAAGTATTTTCATATACGTTTGTTATTTCATTGTGACTTATTTTCACGGGCCCGTTTATACTTAGAACATGGACATCTGTTTCTGGACTATGAGTATTTATTCCCATGGTAAATCTATTTTTTGAATTACCCTTTCCCGCAAGTATTGTTTGGGTGGTAAATACATTTTGAGTGCGATCATCGTAAAGTCCTATTAAAGCTTTTGATTTTTTATTTTCTTTTCCTTGTCTTCCCCCTAGTAAAACACACCCCAATCCAAATTCATCTTGAATATTTGTTCCGGTAATGATATTATTTGCGCCTGCAATTAGATTTAATGCCGTACCAAATTCGCTATATTCTAGACCAGGTATATTATTATTAACGGTATTATCAAATATGGTTAAATTATCGTAATCGTTACTTCTATTTGTGATAATATTGCCTATTTTTACGCAATCTGAATTAAGAAAGATTTCTTGGGCCGTGCTCACAAGATTACCGTTGGAGAACGATTGTATTTTATGGTTGTTGGCGGCAACCGTGGGATCATAAAAAAGGATTGATTTTTCGTCGTCATCCACATATAAGGAAACCGCGAGTTGATTCGTATTTTCCGCGAGAATACTGTTGCACGAAGATAGATCGGAATGGATTCGTATTCCTTTCTCGTGATAGCTTTCAACATCCAATGAATAGGTTGCTTCGAGTTTATTCAGTCCAATATTCGCTCCATTGGAAAGAATAGTTACAAAATAAACTGAATCTGCGTTAGGATCGGCGTAGGGATCTGTTATTTTATTCATTTGTAAGGCATTTCCATTGATTCGAAGATTTTTTTCGATTTCATAGTTTTGCATAATGTGAAGATTTCCTTCAATGAGTACGTTTCCCGAAACGGCGACATCTTTCTGCACCCTCATATTTTCCATAATTTTTACATTTTGTTTCATGACAACGTTACCGTTGATGGTGGTGTTATTGTCTATTTGACAATTCCCCTGAATGTGAACATCGGCCAGTGTCGTATTTTTTTTCACTTGCAACGTTCCGTCAATAATAAACTGTCCGTTGTACGCATCGCGAAGTGTGAAATGATTTGCGGATAAATTATTTACAGAAATATTATTTGTTTTATCCAATGTGCTACTTAATTTCCAAGACATTTATTATTCTTCTTTTTTTTTCTTACTTACTTTACTATGCTATATTTATTCATGATTGATT
>JAYVZC010000495.1:0-2554 GCA_043783695.1 Bacteroidota bacterium | reverse complement strand
GTTGGTATTGGGAAAGTGGTGATTAAGTAAAAAGACAATGAAAAAATTAATTCTTCTTCTTGTGTTTTCTTTTTCCATGTTGCTTGGGGTTTCTCAAGGATGGGAGAAGAGGTACATCATTGGTCCGGGAGCGGGCTATTATGGGTATCTAAATAACATGATTGAGTCAAAGTCTGGAGGGTATGTTTCGGCAGGGTTACTCCCATCGCCTTTCGGAGGAACTTATAATAGAACATTTTTTATGAAAATAAATTCTGAAGGCGACACTCTTTGGACAAAAATATATGATATATCTGTATCTGCTTTTTTTGCCACGGATTATATAATTGTAGGCGCAATTACAGAGCTTTCTGATACTTCAGTGTTGGCGATTGGCATTAGAAGTCACGATTCGTTATCAATTACATATGTTGATGAGTATAAAGTGCATTTGGATAAAAATGGGAATCAAATAAGCTATTCAATACAACCAGCGATTGCTTATAGTAATTATTTTCTTATGGAGAACAGTAAAATAGGAGGATATTTTACCGGAGGAAGAGACAGTAGTATTTCGTATCCATATGCGATTTATCCATCGATTAAAAAATACAACGATTCTGGTGTATTATTATGGCAACAGGTCAACACCAATTCTGCAACATATGGCGGATCCATTCAAAGTATGGCTGTTACAAGCGATAGTGGAATTGTTGTTAACTATGGATACGCATCCTATTCCCCTTCGGATTACATGCATTTGTACAAATTAGATAAGAATGGGAATTTATTATGGGATAAAAAGTGTGCAAATACCATCCGACATATTTATAGCACTCAGTCAAATAGTATTGTAATTTGTTATACTTGGGGTTATGCTTCAGTTGGAACAAACAACAATTATATAACGGAATTTGATTCTAATGGAGACTCGATTTCTGGTTTTCAATTGGGGTATGAGCCACTCAAAATTGCAGAGAATGAATACGGAGGATATACCGTTTTGGGTTATACAGAATATCCACCATCTGGGTATAAAAGAAGCTTTCTTGTAGCATATGATTCTGTGTGGAATACCGTTTGGCAACAGTTTGATGATAATAGTTATAAATTAGTTAGTAACTCTGGATGTAATTGGTCTCCTCTTTTTAAAACACCTGACAATGGATATCTTTTTGGAGGATATTATAATGAGCTCGGAACTATGGGAGTTCACACATGGATATTCAAAACGGATAGTCTTGGTAATACTTATACAAGCAGTATTTCTGGAAGAGTGACTGAAGATGCAAATTCCGATTGTATTTATAATGGTTCCGACCACGGATATAAGAACCTGATAGTTTCTGCTGACAACGGAACGGATGTGTTTTATAATCTTACTCATTATGATGGAACGTATGGTTTCAGAGCCGATACAGGCAATTATACGGTAACTCATTATCTAAAACCCTATCGTATTCCGGTTTGTCCTGCAACAGGCTATTCTATAAGTCTTGCACCATACGATACAGTAAGCAATTTAAATTTTTATGACTATCTCACTATGAGCTTTACGGATGTGGCTATTTATGCTACAGCTTGGATTCCACCTGTTCCTGGAAATAATTATTCTGTAAATCTTTCTTATGCAAATTATGGAACCGATACGGCAAGTGGAACAATTATTTTCACCTTCGATTCGATATTGACCTTTGTTAGTAGTAGTGTTAGCCCTGCAAGTGTTGTCGGAAATACATTAACATTTAATTATTCTGGTTTTATAGAAGATAGTTCGGCCACCATTACGCTGAATTTTTCAGTTGATACAACAGCAATTTTAGGAGACACTATTTTTTGTTCATCAACTATTACCTCTGTTAACACAGATGTTGATTTGATTTCGAATACAGATTTAATGGCGGCAATAGTAGTAAGCTCCTATGATCCAAACGAGAAATCGGTTTCCCCTGAAGGGCTTAGTGCGCCTGGTTATATAGTGGGAGATGAAACATTAGAATACACGGTTCGTTTTCAAAATACAGGAACATATCAGGCACAAAATATTGTTGTAAGAGATACAATTTCTGATAATTTAGACATGAGTACAATTCAAATTTTGTCAAGCAGTTTTCCTTGTACCCCATCTGTTGTGGATCAACGCACTATGTATTTTAAGTTTCAAAATATTAATCTTCCTGATAGTACAAGCAATGAAGAAGCTAGCCATGGTTATTTAAAGTATTCAATAAAACCTAAGACGGGACTTGCTTCTGGAACACCAATTAAAAATACAGCATTTATTTATTTTGATTTTAATGCTCCAGTTATTACCAATACAACTTTAAATACAATTGCATTTCCAATAAGTGTAGAAGAACTCGGAAGGGAGAATGGAAACGTAATGGTTTATCCAAATCCATTTAGCGATAACACAACATTTGTAATTCAATCAGATAAACTAAACGAAAAATATTCTTTCGAATTAACAGATGTATTAGGCAAAAAAGTAAAATCGAAAACAGGAATTACAGAAAAACAATTTGAAATTTCGAGAGAGGAATTACAAAATGGAATTTATTTCTATAAAGTATAT
>JAYVZC010000494.1:0-6137 GCA_043783695.1 Bacteroidota bacterium | reverse complement strand
CCTGAACAAACAGATACTTTTGCTTTACGAACGTTTTTTATTGTATCCAATCTATCATCATAAGTACGAGTAGTAATAATCTTTTTATAGCTTTCTTCAGATGTATCCAAGTTATGATTGTAGGCATACAAACCAGCATCTGCTAGCTTTTGGGCTTGACTCTCAGTTAACATTCCTAGCGTACAACAAACTTCCAATCCTTTTTCGTTAACCGTTTTCACCATTTCCAACACTCTGTCAAAATCACGGTTATCACGTACTTCGCGCCAAGCGGCTCCCATACACAAACGAGATGCTCCTCCTTCTTTTGCTTTATCTGCTGCTTCACTTACTTCATTTACAGTCATTAATTTATGAACTTCAATGCCGGTATTATAACGAGCTGCTTGCGGACAATAACTACAATCCTCAGCACAACCACCCGTTTTGATGGACAACAATGAACTTACCTGCACTTCACTTGCATCATTAAATTCACGGTGAACGGTTTGTGCTTTATACACCAAATCCAATAATGGCATGTTGTATATATCTAGTATTTCTTCAACGGTCCAGTTGTGTTTGATTGCAGTCATACTCCAATTTTATAATTAATGATGTACAAACTTACGGAATAATTCTTTTATTTTGAAAAAAGGCTAGATTTGATATAGTTTAGTAAATCAATTAGAAATTCTGCATATCAACACATCCGCACATTAATATTATCTTTGTAATATGCGTATCGATATCATCACCGTTTTACCAGAATTATTACGAAGTCCGTTTGAGTACAGCATCTTAAAACGTGCTATCGACAAAGGATTGGTAGAAGTAAATTTAATTAACCTTCGCGATTATTCTACTCACAAACAAAAAAGTGTGGACGATTATGCTTTTGGCGGAGGCGCTGGAATGGTCATGAGCATTGAGCCAATCGCTAATTGCATCAATGCCTTGAAAGCAGAAAGAACTTACGATGAAGTAATTTATACTTCTCCCGATGGTGAATTGTTGAATCAAAAAATGTCGAATCACATCTCGACTTTAAAAAATATAATTATCCTTTGCGGACATTACAAAGGTGTTGACCAAAGGGTTCGCGACCATTTTATTACCAAAGAAATTTCTATCGGAGATTATGTTTTATCAGGTGGAGAATTGGCTGCTGCTGTTATCAGCGATAGTATTATTCGTTTGATTCCTGGCGCTATTTCAGATGAAACATCTGCTTTAACAGATTCTTTTCAAGATGGTTTATTAGCTCCGCCAGTTTATACAAGACCTGCTGATTATAACGGAATGAAAGTTCCAGAAGTATTATTATCGGGACATGCTGCTAACATTGAGAACTGGAGACATGAAGAGAGTTTGAAACGCACTAAGGAAAGACGACCTAATCTTTTGAAGTAGGCAATAAAAAAATAGTAGACAGTAGACAAATAAAAAAGTAAACAATTTATTCTGCTTTACTTTCATCCCATTCACTTTTAATTTCACTTGGTAAGACTGCTGTAATGGGTTCTTGTTTTTTTACAGGAGGTTTTGGTCTTTGTTTTTCAGGAATTATGTCTTCTTGAATTGTGATTTCTTTTTTGCTAGTAGGTGTTATTCCCACTATTCTTTTTATTGAATCGAATGCAGCAGGGATGAATTCAGGAAGCCATGGATATGTAGTTGTTTCTATAGGCATTGTGCAAAAACCCAATGTTGTTGTTATCCATTCGGTACTTATTGTATCTATAAAAATAGTTTCGGGCCACTGATAATTCAAAACCAAACTATCAACATTCAAGTTTGCCGTATCTTCTATTGCCATCGCCACTGTATCAGCAACAGTAGAATCAGCAATCGCAGTCATTTTCAAAGAATCCGTTTGTTCTATTTTCAAAGTATCCTGCCCCATTGTCCTATTCACAAAAGATTTCGAGCCCAAAAGAAAAGTTAAAATGTATTGAAAAAATCGTCTTTGTGCGGCTAAATGGACCTTAGGCCACATTGTAAAAGTCTTATTCAACTGATCGTTCCTGAACTTTCCACAGATGTTAGAACCAGCATTTCGCATCCTTTCGTTTACCTCAGCATCCGACATGTTAGAAAAATCCACCACGGTTTTGGCACAAGAATTACAAAAACGCCCTTTTTCCTGAGGAAGCATTTTGTCCCAATTCTCCTGACAGGGGATTGGTAACCACGATTTTATATTTCTTTGAGAAAAACATCCGATTTTATACTATAGAAGTCTCTAAAACAGCCATTTTAGTTGCATTGGAACGAAAAAACGCAAATATTTTACCTGAATTGCTTTTCGATTGTAAAAAAAACTTATATTTGCAGTCCTTTTAGAGAAAGATTCGTTTAATTCATTATAAAGCAAATAGTTATGAGCACATTATTAAAATTTGTAGAAGACACATTAGCAATAAAATCAAACCACCCGAAATTTAAGGCTGGCGATACAATTACTGTAAACTATAAAATTAAAGAAGGCGAAAAAGAACGCGTTCAGCAATACCAAGGTGTTGTTATTCAACGTAATTCTTCAGGAGCTACTGAATCATTTACAGTACGTAAAATCAGCAACAGTGTTGGTGTTGAGCGTATCTTCCCGGTAAACTCTCCTTACATCGATAGTATCGAAGTAAATAAAGTGGGTGTTGTTCGTAGAGCACGTTTATTCTACTTACGAGAATTGACTGGTAAAGCAGCTCGTATCGCTGAGAAAAAACAATAATTTTTAAAAATATATTTTAAGACCCTTTCCCGCTTTTGCAGGATAGGGTTTTTTATTGAACCTCACCCTAACCCTCTCCAAAGGAGAGGGAAAATACAAGCAACAATGTGTGTAGGTCAATTAAAAGCAAAATGATTTTATAATAATAAAATAATAATTAGGACTCTTCTCCCTCTCCTTTGGAGAGGGCCGGGGTGAGGTCATGACGATAAAAGAAGAAATAGACAGACGTAGAACGTTTGGAATCATTGCCCATCCCGATGCAGGTAAAACTACATTGACAGAGAAACTTTTGCTTTTTGGAGGAGCTATTCAAACTGCAGGAGCTGTTAAGTCAAATAAAATTAAAAAGCATACCACTTCCGATTTCATGGAGATTGAACGTCAGCGTGGGATTTCCGTTGCTACTTCTGTAATGGGATTTGAGTACAAAGGCGTTAAAATAAATTTATTAGATACTCCCGGACACGAGGATTTTGCTGAAGATACTTACCGAACGCTTACGGCAGTTGATAGCGTTGTGATGTTGATTGACTGTGCTAAAGGTGTTGAGCCTCAAACACGCAAGCTTTTAGAAGTCTGTCGTATGCGCAGTACTCCTGTTATTGTGTTCATTAATAAAATGGACCGTGAAGGAAAAGACCCGTTTGATTTATTAGAAGAAATAGAAAAAGAATTACGCATTGATCTTCGTCCTTTGAGTTGGCCTATCAGTATTGGAAAAACGTTCAAAGGGGTTTACAATCTTTATGAAAAAAGCTTAACACTTTTTAATTCAGGTGAAAAACAAACGGATGAAAATTCCGTTGAGATAAAAGATCTGAAAGACGGCACCTTGGATAAATTGATAGGTGAAGATTATGCAAATACTTTACGAAGTGATGTTGAATTATTAGAAGCAGGTTATCCAAAATTTGATGTAGAAGAATATTCCGAAGCGATGGTTTCCCCTGTTTTCTTTGGTAGTGCAGTCAATAATTTTGGAGTGAGAGAATTGCTGGATAGCTTTATTGAAATAGCACCTCATCCAAAAGGAAGAACAACAGATCTAAAAGAAATAAATCCCGAAGACAAAAACTTTAGCGGATTTGTTTTTAAGATACATGCTAACTTAGATCCTAAACACCGCGACCGTATTGCTTTTTTACGAATCGTTTCCGGAAAATTCGAGCGCAACAAAAATTATTTTCATGTTCGTGAAAACAGAAACATGAAATTTTCGAATCCAACAGCATTCATGGCGCAAGAGAAAAATGTAGTGGATGAAGCCTTTCCAGGAGACATTATTGGTTTATATGATTCAAGTAATTTTAAAATTGGCGATACATTAACAGAAGGAGAGAAAATGAATTTCAAAGGAATCCCACAATTCTCCCCTGAGTTATTTAAATACGTTGTGAATGCCGATCCAATGAAAACCAAACAGCTCAACAAAGGTTTGGAGCAATTAACGGATGAAGGTGTAGCACAATTATTTACAAAGAAAACAGATAATCGTAAAGTATTGGGAACGGTTGGAGCATTACAATTTGAAGTGATCCAGCACCGTTTAAAAAGCGAGTATTCCGCATCCTGTAACTTCGAACACATTTCATTATACAAAGCCTGCTGGATGAGTTGCAAAGACCAAAAGAAATTGCAAGAATTTATTTTTGAAAAAGCGCATCACATGGCAACGGATAAAGAAGATCGACCGGTGTTTTTAGCAGAGTCGCCTTGGGCATTACAAATGGCACAAGAGAAAAATCCTGAGATTAGGTTTCATTTTATTTCTGAGTTTAAGGAAGAGTAATCTCTCGGCTACGCTCGAGATGACAAAAAGAAAACTCGAGATGACAATAGTAATACCGAAGGCATATATGTAACCTGCCGGCAGGCAGGTAGTCCAACTAAACATCTATTGCATCGGCATTAACCATTGTAAATTACAAAATGTCCTTTGGACTCCTATGAATAACAATTGGTATAAAACTCTGAGATGACAAACAGAATAAAAAAATCCCGTCAAGTATAAACCTGACGGGATTTTTAATTCTTAAATTATCTTACGATCAATTTAGAAGTACTTTGTCCAAAGCTAGTTGATACTTTAACAGTATAAAAACCTTTAGATAAGTCAGCTGTATTGATATGTGCAAAATGGCGACCTTGAACTTGCTCACCTTTTGACTCAGTAGCTACTAATCTACCTGCAACATCGTACAAGTCAATAGTAACAATTGTTTCAGAAGACAAAGTGTAGTTCACTTGAACATTTTCGGTTGCTGGATTTGGGAATAAATTCAAAGCCAAATCATTTTGGTTTTCATAAACTGATGCAAATGGATTTGAAAGAGTACCACGAATCATTATATCATCAATAGAAATTAAATTATCATCAAATGAATTGTGGTGAAATGCAATAAAAACATTTTTGTTTGCATAAGCATTTAATGGAACAGAGAATGGACGAAGCTTACCCACTAAACGAGCAGAATCTGCTTGGTTTTCGAAATACGTTCCATCTTGTCCGTGTACAAAACCCGGTGAAAATGTATATCCACTAAAAACAGAATCATTTGTTCCAAGAATTGCTGTCATTTCAGCAAACGTCATCAATACAGTTGTAAATTGCAAATCATCATTTGTTGTAGTTGAAATTTTCACTTCATACCCATCTAAATAACGCGGAGTTTGACGTGGAGCAGATTTCCAAAACAATGTATCAGCAGCTCCAAGTTTAATGTTTGGCGTAATCAACCAATTATCTGCAGCCGCAGCCGGAGAAAGCCATGAGTTTGACCCCATTACAATGTTAGTATCGGGAAATCCTGCAGCTGTATATAAATCAGCATTGGCAAAAGGTAAAATTTGGTACCAATCATCTTTACGAGCAGTTGCACTTCCAGAACCATCAGGTAATTGATCGGCATCATAGTCATACCACATGGCATCAATCACATTTGCCGGAGGAGGGCTTATTGTATGAGTCAAGTATGACGTCATAACATTTTGAAAATTTTCGAAAAGCAAAGTGTCTTGCCCTTTTAAAACAGTTCCTGTAAAAAAAACTGTTGCTAGTAAAAAGTAAAATTTTTTCATCTGTACATTTTATTGGTTTATAAATTTATCAACAACAAATTTAATGAAATTTTTCTAAACTAAAAAATTTTGTGACACAAGAATCTATTCCTTCTTAAAGGCCTTCTCTTAAAGAAATAAATTGTTCTCAGAAGAATAAATCATTAATTTTGAGGAAATATTTAGTTGAATGCAATTATTCAAGAATATATCGCTTATTTCTTTATTTCTGACTTTCTCTTTAAGTGCGAAAGCGCAAAATCAAGATTTAATTGTAATCTTAAAAGAATCCATTTTAAATAAAATGTTTACTGCCATTGGCGAAATAAAAGGTACATCTATTTATTCCTTTATGTTTATCGAA
>JAYVZC010000493.1:0-2572 GCA_043783695.1 Bacteroidota bacterium | reverse complement strand
GGTCGGGGGAGAGGCCTTGGATTATTGGAAGAGGTTGGGATCAAAATGATTGGGATGTAAAAGAATATCCAACTAGATATGAATTGGAAAAACTATTTCCGAATACACCGGTGTTCTTGGAACGAGTTGATGGACATGCAGCGATTGCAAACGGGGTAGCATTAAAAAAAGCAAAAATTGGAATTGATACAAAAATTTCTGGCGGAATAATTGAAGTTGATTTGATCACAAAAGAAGAAGGCGAAAAATACGATTGGCTAAAATTTGAATTTGGTGGAGAAACAAAAGCAATACATTATCCATTATCTATTTCAAGTGGAATATTGGTGGACAATGCTGTTGATCTTGTAAAAAATGTTATTCCAAAACCAAACAAAGAATCCATTAAAAATTCATTATTAGCTGCACAAAAAAATTGTTTCGAAGTGGGATTAACAACGGTTGATGATGCTGGATTAGAAAAAAATATTGTTGACAATATAGATGAATTGCAAAAAAGCGGAGAACTTAAAATGCGCATCTATGCGATGTTGACTGACAATAAAGAAAATTTAGACTTTTATTTAAAAGCGGGACCGTATAAAACAGATAGATTAAATGTACGTTCATTTAAATATTATGCGGACGGAGCTTTGGGTTCAAGAGGTGCTTGTTTATTAAAACCATACACAGACAAACCGGAAGGACAAGGATTTTTATTGAGTAAGAAAGAGCATTTTGATAGTGCTGCATATGCCTTATTGACAAATTATCGCTTCCAGATGAACACTCACTGCATTGGAGATTCAGCGGTTCATTTTTTGCAAAATATATACAAAAAGCATACTACTGATTTAATTGTCAGACAAAATTTAACTACTAATAATTTTTATAATCTTCGTTGGAGAATTGAACATTTTCAGGTAACCACTACTGAAGATATTAAGTTACTTTCAGAAATTGCAAAAAGAGGAAATCTAATTCCATCCATCCAACCAACACACGCCACATCAGATATGTATTGGGCAAAAGACCGTCTAGGACCAGAACGAGTAAAATACGCTTATGCTTACAACGATTTATTAAAAGCAGCTGGAATGCTTGCACTCGGAACGGATTTCCCGGTAGAAAATATTAATCCTATGTATACGTTTTATGCAGCAGTTGCACGTAAAGATCTGAAAGGTTTTCCCGAAGGTGGTTTTCAAATGGAGAACGCTTTGTCGAGAGAAAATACTTTACGTGGAATGACCATTTGGGGAGCTTATGCTAATTTTGAAGAAAAAGAAAAAGGCAGTATTGAAGTAGGAAAATTTGCAGATTTTGTAATTCTAGAAAACGATATCATGAAATGTGAAATAGATAAAGTTCCGAAGACGAAAGTGATTTATACATTTGTGAATGGAGAAAAGGTTTACGAAAAGCATTAACGATTTTCACCACTAAGAGCACTAAGAATTGTTAGAAAATTATACCCTAAGCATAAAAATTAAAATGATTCCCCTAAAAAATACAACTAAGTCTCCTAAGTGCCTTAGTGGTAATCTTTTTTTGATGCTAATCCTTTTGCCTATGTTTTCTTTCTCTCAAGATGGTGTACCTTATGCCAAAGGTAAAGTAAAGCACCGTTTGAGCATTGGCGGAATAAAATCATTTTATTATAATCATCCAGAACATACTACAAACACAAAAGCATTAGCTGGATTTAATGCCGCATATAACTCCGAAATTCTTTCTGGCAGAAGATATAATTTGTTGTTGGGTTTGGAATATCAAAATACCGGATTAAGATTTCAGGGCTATTATAAAAAGCCAGGTTTTACTTATGTGTATGATAAAACTTTTGCCTACACTCACGAAATAAGAATCCAGGAAGTAGATTTACCACTTTCGGTAAAAGTTTCATTTAACATTGAAAAAGAACATCCTGTTTCACCTTATTTTATTGGAGGAATTGGTGCGAGGTACATTTTTGCAGCTTATACCGTTATCACAAACGATTCTACAGGAGTATCTCCCTACGATGCAAAAGACAATATTGATTTTGAAAACCAACGAGTGATGAAAGGCCTAAATGCTTTTTATCATGCAGGATTTGGCTTGCAATACAATTACAGAAATTCGGGAAGAGCACTTTTTTTTGAATTTCAATATAAATATTCTATTTCCCGTTTTCATTATGACGGAGATGATAATTCTAACAATTTAAATATCCGTGATGCGCATTTAGTGTTTTCTTTTGGAATGCGATTGTGACGATAGCACTATTTTTTCTTCTTGCCACTATTAAGTACCGATTCATACCTCTCAATCCAATCTTTCACAGTCATTTTAGTCATTAACTCACCAAACAATTTAAATGGAATTTTTTCTGGTTTCTTAAAACGAATACAACTTTTGCCCATATCTAATTTCGCATCCGTATGTTTTGGGTATTCAATAACAAACCATTTCAAAAGTTTAGGGTCTGAATAAATTCCCATGTGGTAAAACGCAATAAAATTCTTTTGACTTGCTAAACCAGCAAATGGTAACGGATCTGTAGGCGTACAATGATACCCATTTGGGTAAATAGAATGAGGTACTGAATAGC
>JAYVZC010000492.1:0-14024 GCA_043783695.1 Bacteroidota bacterium | reverse complement strand
GGATAAGCTTACTTATGCAGGCAATTTAAACAACATCAAGGATGTTGAGAATGAGCCCAATTACTCCTTTGTAAAAGGGGATATTGTTGATGCAGAATTTATAAACGAACTTTTTACTATTCATAAATTTGATGCAGTAATTCACTTAGCTGCCGAAAGCCATGTCGACAGAAGTATTAGCAATCCTTTGGAATTTGTAATGACAAATGTGATTGGAACCGTAAACTTATTGAATGCTGCAAAAACCAGTTGGATACACTCCCCTTCTCCTTTGGAGAGGGCTGGGGTGAGGTCTCGTTTTTATCACGTTTCTACAGATGAAGTATACGGGACATTAGGTGAAACAGGAATGTTTACCGAAACAACTGCATACGATCCACACAGTCCGTATTCAGCATCAAAAGCCAGCTCCGACCATTTTGTAAGAGCTTATCATGATACTTATGGAATAGATGCCGTTATTTCAAATTGCTCTAATAATTATGGAAGTCACCATTTTCCTGAAAAATTAATTCCTCTTTCTATTCACAATATCAAAAACAATAAATCCATTCCAATTTATGGAAAAGGAGAAAACATTCGTGATTGGCTGTGGGTAGAAGATCATGCAAGAGCTATTGACGTTATTTTTCACACAGCAAAAACAGGAACAACCTATAATATTGGTGGACATAACGAATGGACAAACATTGCATTGATTCACATGCTTTGTAAAATCATGGACAAAAAATTAAATCGTGCCGAAGGTGAATCTGCTAAATTAATCACTTTTGTAAAAGATAGAGCCGGACACGATTTGCGTTATGCTATTGATTCAACTAAACTTCAAAAAGAATTGGGTTGGGTTCCATCTTTACAATTTGAAGAAGGATTAGAAAAAACAGTTGATTGGTACTTATCAAATGAAGATTGGTTAAACAACGTAACATCCGGAGATTATAAAAAATATTACGAACAACAATATACAAAACGCTAGTTTAAAAAATTTACTTTTTTCTTTCTTTTAAATTTTGACCTTATAAATTTTGACTTTTTAATGTATTCTACTCCATTTCATACAATAGATTTATCAAACAAAACCTTTTTAGTAACTGGTGGTGCAGGATTCATAGGCTCTAATCTAGTAGAATATCTTTTTAAATACAAAGCAAAAAAGGTTGTTGTACTCGATAATCTTGCTACTGGTTTTGAAGAAAACTTAAAATCATACTTATCACTTCCTAATTTTGAGTTTATCAAAGGTGACATTTGCAATATTGATGATTGCCATAAAGCTTGTAAAGGAGTTGACTATGTTTTTCACGAGGCAGCACTTGGCTCTGTTCCGCGTTCAATTCAAAATCCAATAGCCACACACAATGTAAATGCTACAGGCTTTATCAATGTATTGATTGCTGCACGTGATGCAAATGTAAAACGTATTGTTTATGCTAGCTCTTCTTCTGTTTATGGCGATAGTAAAATTTTACCTAAAGTAGAAAATCAAATAGGCAAACAACTTTCACCGTATGCTGTTTCAAAAATGACCAATGAATTATATGGCGAGATTTTCGCAAAAACATACACTATGGAAATTATTGGATTGCGTTATTTTAATATTTTTGGTCCTAGACAAAATCCAAAAGGGGAATATGCGGCAGCAATTCCACTTTTCATAAATGCATTGCTAAACAATACAGCACCTGCAATTAATGGAGACGGTGAACAAACTCGTGATTTTACTTTTGTAGAAAATGCTGTTCAGGCAAACGTTAAAGCAATGTTTAAACAAAATATCAAAACTGAAGGCTCCGTTTTTAATATTGCTGTTGGTGAAAGAGTTTCTCTTAATCAATTAATAGAAATATTAAAAAAATTAATTGGAACAAAAATTCAGCAAACATTTAGAGCCGACAGACCAGGCGATGTGCGCGACTCCTTAGCTGATATCTCAAAAGCTCAAACTACATTAAATTACCAACCAAAAATAAAAATTGAAGAAGGATTAAAATATACTTTGGATTGGTTTAAAAAGAAATAATTTTTATTACGAAGCTTGCCCCCCTTTGAATGGGGCAGGGGGATGAGAAATTCACCATGGGAATTTTAGATATATTCAGCAGAAAACCAAAACGCTTGTCTACACCTGTAGATTTGTCGGTACTGGGCTGTGATATACATTCTCATTTTATTCCGGGCATTGACGATGGTGCAGAAACCATTGAAGATAGCATTCAAATGATTACAGAAATGTACAATCTTGGATACAAAAAAATAATTACTTCACCTCATACCATGAGTGATTATTACCGCAATACAACAGAAATAATTTTAAGTGGTTGCGAAGATGTAAAACAAGCATTAAAAGAAGTAAACATTCCAATTGAAATGGATGCTGTTTCTGAATATTACTTGGATTACGATTTTGAAAGAAAATTAGATGAAGGACCACTTTTGACTTTTGGCAATAAATATTTATTGTTTGAAATTTCTTATATGAATCCACCTGATAATTTATATCATGTGATTTTTAAAATGCAACTACTCGGCTACAAGCCTGTTTTAGCACATCCTGAACGATATAATTTTTGGCATAAAGATTTTGAAAAATACGAAGCGTTTATTGACAAAGGCGTATTACTTCAAATGAATATCAATTCACTTACCGGATATTATTCTTATGCTACTAAAAAAATTGCCGAACAAATGATTGATAAAAACATGATTTCATTGCTTGGAACAGACTGTCATCATATTGGACATATAAACTTAATAAAACAAGTAGTGTATGAGCCATACTTAGAAAAACTAATTGGAAGTAATTTATTGTTAAATAAAAATTTATAAAAATGAAAAAACTATTTTCTCTCATTTTACTATTCTGTTTTTTATTTTCATGTTCTTCTGACCCAAAAACAAAAGAAGTAGAAACGGTTACTCCAAAAACTGAAGAATTAGTACCTACTATCAATTATGATGTAATCACAAAACTTCCTCATGGATTAGAGTCATTTACGGAAGGATTTTTCTATTATAATAAGCAATTATATGAAAGTACTGGTGCACCAGATAATATACCTCAATTAAAATCTGTTGTTGGAATTGTAGATACCATTACAGGTAATATAGATGCAAAAATAGATTTAGGTAGAAAATATTTTGGGGAAGGAATTGTAATTCTTAATGATAAACTTTATCAACTTACTTATAAAAATCAACTTGGATTTGTTTATGATGCAAAAACTTACAAGCAAGTTAGTCAGTTTGGATATAAAAATAAAGAAGGCTGGGGAATGACATCAGATGGAACATCTATTATTATGAGTGATGGAACAAATGTTTTAACCTATTGGGATCCTGTTACGCTACAAGAAACAAAAACCATTAATGTTACAAATGGCGGTTATGCTGAAGATTATTTGAACGAACTGGAATATATTGATGGATATATTTATGCAAATATCTGGACAAAAAATTATGTTGTAAAAATTGATGTCGAAACAGGAAAAGTGGTCGGCATTTTAGATTTCTCATCAATCACAGACGAAGCCCATACAAAAAATCCGGATTCAGATGTATTAAACGGATTAGCTTATGATTCAGCTACAAAAAGAATGTTTGTTACAGGGAAGTTATTTCCTTATGTATATGTAATAAAATTGAAATAGGCTTTTACCCCTTTAATGGCCTAGCATAAGCAATTACATCTTTATCAGTAATTATTTTATCGCATAATATAATCAAACGCTCTACAACGTTTCTAAACTCGCGTATATTTCCTGTCCAGTTTATCTTTTGTAATTCTTTAATTGCTTCCTTCGAAAAACTTTTATTGGGCATACTATGATCTTCACAAATCATTTTTAAAAAATGCTCAGCTAATAATGGAATATCTTCTTTCCGCTCGTTCAAAGAAGGAACGTGAATTAAAATAACACTCAAACGGTGGTATAAATCTTCTCTGAAATTTCCAGCAGCAATCTCCTTTTGTAAATCTTTATTTGTAGCAGCTATTACACGTACATTCACTTTTATTTCTTTCTCTCCACCTACTCTAGTAATTTTATTTTCTTGTAAAGCACGCAACACTTTCGCTTGTGCAGATAAGCTCATATCACCAATTTCATCCATAAATAAAGTTCCGCCTTCTGCTTGTTCAAATTTTCCTTTACGTTGATTAATTGCAGATGTAAAAGCACCTTTCTCGTGTCCGAACAATTCACTTTCTATCAATTCACTTGGAATTGCAGCGCAATTTACTTCAATCAAAGGAGCATTAGTGCGATTACTTTTTTCGTGCAACCAACGTGCAACTAATTCTTTTCCACTTCCATTTCCGCCTGTAATTAAAACGCGTGCATCTGTTGGAGCAACGCGTTCAATCATTTCCTGAATTTGTTGAATCGCTTTTGAATCACCCACCATATCAAAAGTTTTACTCACCTTTTTCTTTAACACTTTAGTCTCAGTAACCAAAGTTGATTTATCCATCGCATTGCGAATGGTTACCAACAAACGATTCAAGTCCAATGGTTTTGCAATAAAATCAAAAGCACCTTTCTTCACAGCTTCCACTGCTGTTTCTATATTCCCGTGTCCTGATATCATTACAACAGGTGTATCAGATGACAGTTGCATCACTTTATCCAACAACTCAATACCATCCATTTTGGGCATTTTAATATCGCATAATACAATATCATATTTTTCTTTTTGAATCATGGCAATTCCTTCCGCTCCGTCAGAAGCTTCATCTACCTGATATTTTTCGTACTCTAAAATTTCACGTAATGTTTTACGGATACTTTTTTCGTCATCAATAATTAATAGCTTAGCCATAATAAGAGGTATGAGTTATAAGTGATTAATTATAAATTCAATTAAAATATTTTTTTATTGATATTAGTTTATATCAAAATTTATTAAACTAAGTTATAAATTAAAATGTTCAATCAACTCATAACTTATAACTTTCCTGTAAGTGCTTCATAAAGTACACCTTCTTTTAAAGAATAAGTTGATAAACGCATTTTTTCAATTTCAAATGAACGAATCACAAAATTCACAATGATGCTCGAAACAACAATCATGTCCACTCTCATAGCCACCAAGCCTTTCATTTGCAATCTTTCGGTATTTGTTGATTTTAGAATACTATTATAAATTTCTTCACAATATCCTAAATCAAATGTAAACTCTGTTTTATTATCTAATATTTCAGGAGTATAAAAACGATGAGCAATCATTTCTGCTAATGAATCAAACGAACCTGAAGAACCAATCAATTCTGTTATGGGATATTTTTTTATTGCTATAAATAAAGATTGCAATTCATTTTTCAAATGATTTGCGAAAACATCAATCTCTTTATCTGTAATAGGATCAGAAGGTGGAAACAATTCTAACAAACGAGCAGCACCTAATAAAAAACTTTGCTTCCAAAATATCTGATCTTTATTAGCAATAATAAATTCCGTACTTCCACCACCAATATCAATTATTAAAGAAGCTTCATTTGTCATTTCCACAGCCGAACGAACGCCATAATAAATTAACTCCGCTTCTCTGTCACCCGAAATTACCCGAATATCAATTCCTGTTTCTATTCTTGCCTGTTCAACAAACTCGATACCATTGGAAGCTCCGCGAATAGCAGATGTTGCAAAAGCATACACTTTTTCCACTTGATATTTCTGAGTAGTTTGATAATGTGTTTTAAAAGCATTTATTCCACGCTGAAAAGCGACATCGGCAATGTAGCCTTTGTTCATTCCACCTTCGGCAAGCTTAACAGAAATTTTTGTTTGAAATACAGTTGAGTATGTTTTATCGGAATTAACTTCTACTATGAGTAAGTTAAATGTATTTGTTCCTAAATCGATGACAGCAATCTTCATAAATAAGTAGCATTTAAAGCTACAAGATATGAAAAATATGGAAGTATAAAAAGTCTTGCTTAACCTTTATAAAACAACCATTTTCCTAGCTCTTTCCAGCTAACTTTTTTGCCATACATTAAAATTCCCGTGCGGTAAATACGGGCAGCTAACCAAGTGGTGCAAACGAAACCAAGAACTAAAAAAGCCATTGACATAACCAATTCGCTATTAGTAACACCATCGAAAGGCAAACGTACCATCATCACAACAGGAGAAGTAAGCGGAATCATGGAAAACCATACAGCTAAGGAACCATTCGGATCTTGCATTACAGTTTGAGCTATTCCGAAAGAAAAAATGAGGGGAATGGTGATCGGTAACATGAATTGATTTGTATCTGCTTCACTATCTACTGCTGCACCAATAGCAGCAAATAGTGCACTGTACATTAAATATCCCGCTAAGAAATAAAATAAAAAACAAAGCGTGATCTTTGGCATGTTAACACTTTTGAAATCGTTGAGGAGCTGTGTCATTTCGTTCGCCTCTTCATTCTTGCCCATCTTGGTATAATCTAAATTCTCTCCAATCCTTACTACTTCTTCCTTATGCTGAATCTGCTTCATATCAATATCCTTCAAAATTGTTGCAGCAGCAAAACTATATAAGGTTGTAGATAATATCACCCAAAGTAAAAACTGAGTTAAACCAACAAGTGCTATTCCAATGATTTTCCCCATCATTAATTGAAATGGTTTTACAGAAGATAAAATCACTTCAACAATACGACTCGTTTTTTCTTCCATCACACCACGCATTACCTGAACACCATACATAAAAATGAAAAAATAAATCATAATGGCTGCAACCAAACCAATACCCATATATAAACCCGTATTGGTTTTTTTCTCTCGCCCTTCCTCATCCAATTGTTTTGTCAGCAAAGTAATTGTAGACCTATCCTTCGCATCTTTAATGAAATTAATATTTACATTATTTTTTGCAAGCATGACCTCATATAGCATTTTATTTAAACTATATTCGATATGCTGCTGTGCAGAATTGCTCAACTGTTTCTTAAACAATAATTGAATTCCTTTTTGTCCGCCATTCAAAACATTTTTAGGAATCCACAAAATGGCATCGTAATCAGTATCAAAAAATCCTGCTTTCGCCTGATCTAGCGTTACAGGAGGATAATCAAAATGTACAATGTCTTTTTCAGGAATGAGACCTTTACGGATACTATCTTTATTGAAATAAGTAAACAAGTAACTGTCATCAATCACTTCAATTTTTTGCATTTCAGTTTTTTTCGTTGATAACCAAATCGGCACGATCATAATACCAACCATCAAAATAGGACCAAGAATAGTCATAATAATAAAAGATTTTTTCTTTACTCTTGATAAGTACTCGCGTTTTATTATGAGAAGTATTTTATTCATTATTTTCGAATTACGAATTGCACTTCGACTACGCTCAGTGTGACGGTTTAAGTAACACTATATGAACGAATCAGTTTTCACTTGTTTTGAATTTTGACTTAACTCTTTTTACTTATTTTTTTTATTCTGTAAAATTACTTTGCGTTCCAACCGCATTTCCTTCACTCACTTTTTTAATAAAAATATCATTCATACTAGGAACAACTTCTTTAAAGGAGTGAATTTCTACTGCCTGTAAAATAGAAGAGAGCAACTGATTAGAAGTACTGCCTGTTGTTAATTCTATCTGAGCTTTACAAACTTCTCCTTCCGCTGAATGTTCCCCCAATTTCCCAAACGTCCACAATGAATTGGTAAAACCCATCATATTTCCTGTAAATTCAATTTCAATAATGTTGGATTTGTTTTCCTTACGGATATCTTTTACAGAACCATCCACAATTTTTTTAGAACGGTTAATCAAAGCAATATAATCACAAAGCTCTTCCACCGAGCCCATATTGTGTGTAGAAAACAAAATGGTAGAACCTTTCTTTTTCAAATCTAAAATTTCATTTTTGATAAGATTAGCATTTATAGGATCAAAACCACTAAAAGGTTCATCTAATATTAATAACTTTGGTTCATGCATCACTGTTACAATAAATTGTACTTTTTGCTGCATCCCCTTTGAAAGCTCTTCTACTTTTTTATTCCACCAAGCATCAATCTCAAATTTCTCAAACCAATATTTTAATTTTTTCTTAGCCTCCGCTTTTTTCATTCCCTTCAGCTGTGCCAAATACAGAGCTTGCTCGCCAACTTCCATTTTTTTATAAAGTCCGCGCTCTTCTGGCAAATAACCAATTTGTTCAATATGTTTTTGAGATAATTTTTGTCCTTCAAATAAAACTTCTCCGCTATCGGGACCAGTAATTTGATTGATTATTCTAATCAAAGAAGTTTTTCCAGCGCCATTCGGACCAAGCAATCCAAATATACTTTGCTCTGGAATGTCCAATGAAACATTATCTAATGCAGTGTGGCTTGCATATTTTTTTACAATGTTTTTTGCTGATAAGATGTTCATTCGTTCAATAGTTCATCGGTTCATTAGTGGGGTTACCCGCACTGTGTATTTTTCATTCGCTCTTTTTTATTGGTTTTGTGGCTCAACCACATGTTTTTTACCAATAAATTTCATGTATGCATTAAGCTTTATATGAACTGCTTCTAATTTAGAAAAGAGCTGATCGTATTGTTCTTCCGTAATCAAATTCCTTTTCTTTGCCTTCTTAATCCAAGTTTTTGTTTCAAGAATAGAGCCTCTCGAATAAAAACAAAATTGCCTATTTTCTTTGTAAAAATACCTTCCATAACCTTCAGCAATGTTTGCGGCAATCGAATCTGAAGAACGTATAATTTGTTTTCCTACTGTATCTTGTGCTAAATAACTCCAACTAACAACTATATCCCAAATCTCATCAGCCAACTCGTTAGATAAATTATAAACATCTAACTCTTCCAAAACAAATCCCATAAATATAAAATATTAAAAATTTAATTTTAACCCTAGCAAAAAACACAAAGAACGGTCATAGAAACCAATGAACCAGTGAACAAATGAACAAATAAACTATTTAAAAACACAAAGAATGGGTATAGAAACTAATGAACAAGTGAACCAATGAACAATTGAACTAATCAAAATATTGCTTCATACGTTCAAAAAAACCTTTGTCTTTTTTAGTCGGATTTGGTTTAAAATTTTCAGCCTCTTGTAAGTCTTCTAGAATTTTCTTTTCCTCTTTTGTTAAATGTTGAGGAGTCCAAACATTGATGTTGACTAATATATCTCCACGACCGTATGTATTAATATCGGGTAATCCTTTTCCTTTTAAACGAAGTACTTTTCCACTTTGTGTTCCTGAATCTACTTTTACTTTTGCTTTTCCATCAATCGTAGGAACTTCTATGTTTGTTCCTAAAGCAGCATCCGAATAACTTACAAAATGATCGTAAAACAAATTCATTCCATCACGTTTCAAATGCTCGTGCTCTACTTCTTCTATTGCGACAATCAAATCACCGGAAACACCTCCACGAGCTCCCATATTTCCTCTTCCTGCAACCGACAATTGCATTCCATCAGCAACACCAGCAGGAATATTTATGCTGATTACTTCTTCACCACGAACAATTCCGTCACCGTGACAAGTGGTGCATTTATCTGTGATTGTCTGTCCTTCTCCTCCGCAACTAGGGCAAGTACCGGTAGTTTGCATTGCCCCTAAAATAGTATTGGTGATTCTGGTAACTTGTCCTGAACCGTGACAAGTAGAACAGCTATTGAATGCTGAGCCATTTTTTGCTCCACTTCCACTACATGTTTTACAAGCAACATGTTTGTTTACTTTAATTTTTTTCTCAACGCCATTTGCAATTTCCGAAAGATCCATTTTTACTTTCACACGCAAATTCGAGCCTCTATTTACCCTGCGACCACCTCTTCTTCCGCCACCTCCACCAAAGTGTCCACCAAAAATATCTCCAAACTGACTGAAGATATCATCCATATTCATTCCACCAAACCCTTGTCCGCCTCCACCAAAGCCACCGTTATTCCCCATTCCGGCATGACCATATTGATCGTAACGTTGCTTTTTTTCTGGGCTACTTAAAATTTCGTAAGCTTCTGCCGCTTCTTTGAATTTTTCTTCTGCTACTTTATCTCCAGGATTTTTATCGGGATGAAATTTAATTGCCATCTTACGATAAGCCTTTTTTATTTCATCTGCACCAGCACCTTTTTGAATTTCTAATATATCGTAAAAATCTTTTTTTGCCATTTTAAAAATTTGTTGATTTGTTGAATTGTTGAATTGGAGATTTAAAAATTATCACCTTTCAACAACTCTCCAATTATCTATTTTTCTAATTCCCGATTACTACTTTCGCATAGCGAATTATTTTTCCGTTTAAACTATATCCTTTTTCTAATTCTTCTACTACTTTTCCTTTCAAATCATCGGAAAGAGCAGGAATGTTTGTAATTGCTTCGTGAATATCGGCATCAAATGTTTCTCCAACTGTATTCATTTCAGCCAACCCTTTTTGTGTCAACGTAGATTTTAATTTATTAAAAATTAAATTCACACCATCGTTCACAGCTTTTACATCTGTTGTTTCCGAATTAGATTTAATTGCTCTTTCAAAATCATCTAATACCGGAAGAATACTTTTAAAAACATCTTCTCCTGCAGATTGCATCAGATCAATTTTTTCTTTTGCTGTACGTTTTCTAAAATTATCGAACTCCGAATACAAACGCAAATACTTATCATTTATCTCATCCGCTTTTGCTTTTAATTCTTCAAGTTGTTTATCTTTTTCATCAACAACAGTTGCTTCTTCCTGAGGAATTTGTTTTTCATTTTGTTCGTTCACAATATCGCTTTCCGGTGTATTCATTTTCTTAAATATATTTTTAATTTTTTTCATATTTTTTTGACCGCCTAAAACTCTCAAATTGTCTGCCACCAAAGATAATAAGACATTTTGACACAAAAGCTTGAAATTAAAAAGACAGAACCCAAAAAGTCCTGTCTTATTTGCCAAGAATGTATAATTTACTTAGTAAAATTAAACTCTGTTCTTCGATTCAACTGATGTTCCATTTCGGAGCAATCTACTCCATTTTTACACCTATTTTTGATTTGTGTTTCGCCAAATCCTTTTGCTTTTAATCTGTCCTTTTCAATACCTTGCAAAATAAAATATTCCATTACCTTTTGCGCTCTTTTTTCAGACAAAGTCATGTTGTATGCATCTTCTCCTTTAGAATCGGTATGACTATTAATAGAAAGTTTCAGGTTTTTATTTTGTGCCATCGCACTGATAATTTTATCCAATTTAGCAACCGATTCTTCTTTAATATCCGATGAATTAGGGTCGTAATAAATATTTTCAATTACTGTTAAAGCGGCATCTTTAGAGGCACTAAACTTTTTTATTTTCAATTCTGTATCTTCTTCTTGTTCTCTTGCTAATGCTGTTAATTCGGCAGGTAAAAGTTCATAAACAAAACCTTTTTTAGTTTTATTGAATGTGCGAATAACTGTTCCATCGGGCTTTGCAGCGAATAATTGCCCATCTTTAATTTTTGTATCGTCAGATATGCTTACGTTAATCTTATACGATTTATCGGAACTTAATTCGGTGAATTTAAAATCACCGTAATTGTCTGTCATTGTAGTTTGCAAGTCTTCATCTTCCTGACTTTGTAATACCACTTTTTGATTGGTTACCGGTTGATTGCGCTCTTTTCCTGTTATCAATTTTCCAATATAATCCACTTTTGAAGAAGGAACAGAGCCTCCTGATTTTGCAGCAATTTTTAATGACAGCGGATCCATTTTTATTACTTCAACAGCTCCTGTTTTTATATTTACCACTTCTATTTGAATATCTCTGATTACAAAATCTTCTCCCGGCAAATACTTTGCTAATAAGCCTAGTGTCTCAGCATTTAATGCATAAGTAGTATTTTTACTAACTGTTGTTCCTTGAGGATTTCTTTTTTTATCCATATTAGAGAACACGCAATCGTAGGAAACTAATTTTGTGTTTCCTCTAGCATTTCTATTAATTACAGTAAGAGTTGGATATTTAAGAATATCTTCAACAGAGGCAAGGTCACCGGCAGCAAAACTGCCCATACGCACTTCTAAATCACCTTGGGCAAACACCAATTTAATTGTAAGAAATAAAACTACAAAAAGAAAGTATTTTAAATGTTTTACCATTCTGTTTTCGAAAATATTTACCAAAGCTAAAAAAAATCAGTCAATATGAAACTAAAAAGACAGAACCCTTTCGAATTCTGTCTTTTCTATAAATGTAATTTTATTTACTTAATTAATTTTTTAAGTTCATTTTCTAATCCAGCTCCTCTCAAGTCGCCTCCTTTAGCTATGATGATTCCATTTTCATCAATTAAAAAACCTGCAGGAATTGAGTTGATGCCATATAAAGCAGCACCTTTTGACTGCCAACCGCCTAAATCACTTACATGATTTTCCCAGATTAAACCATCTTTTGCAATGGCATTGATCCATGCTTGTTTTCCATTTGGCTGATCCAAGGATACACTATAAACAGTAAATCCTTTTGCTTTTTTGCTGAATTTTTGATCTTTATATTTATTATATACAGCAACTACATTTGGATTCTCCATACGGCAAGGGCCGCACCAAGAAGCCCAAAAATCGATTAACACAATTTTACCCTTTAAAGAAGAAAGAGCGATTTCTTTATCTTGAGGATTTTTAAAATTGAGCTCGGGAGCTTTATTTCCTATACTTGTGCCAATTACTTCTTGAACTGGACTTGAATCATTTTTTATGAATCCGAATGCTAAGACCGATACGGCAGCAAGTACTAAAACAATGTTTACTTTTTTCATTTGGGTAGATTTATTGAGACAATATTACAAAAATTTTCACTACCTCCTTACAATTTGCGCACCAAGTTTTTGTAAACGTATATCAATGTTTTGATACCCTCTGTCAATCTGCTCAATATTGTGAATGGTACTCTTTCCGTTTGCCGATAAAGCAGCTATCAATAAAGATACTCCGGCACGAATATCAGGAGAAGTCATAGAAATACCTTTTAGTTGATGTTCACGATTTAAACCGATAACGGTGGCCCGATGCGGGTCGCATAAAATGATTTGCGCTCCCATATCAATGAGTTTATCGACAAAGAATAAACGACTTTCAAACATTTTTTGATGAATGAGTGCTGTTCCTTTTGCTTGTGTAGCAGTAACTAAAATGATACTTAGTAGATCGGGAGTAAAACCCGGCCAAATGGCATCCGAAATGGTAAGAATGGAACCATCAATAAAAGTATCGATTTCGTAGCTTTCCTGAGACGGGATGTAAATATCATCACCTCTGTGCTCTAGTTTAATTCCTAGTCTTTGGAATACACTTGGGATAACTCCCAACTCATCATATTTCACATCTTTAATGGTAATTTCCGACTGAGTCATCGCTGCTAAACCAATAAAACTGCCTACTTCAATCATATCGGGCAACATTCTATGAGTTGTTCCACCCAAATATTCAACTCCATCAATTACCAATAAATTGGAACCTATTCCTGTGATCTTTGCTCCCATTCTATTCAACATTTTACACAATTGTTGAATGTATGGTTCGCAGGCTGCATTGTAAATGGTGGTTGTCCCCTTTGCCAAAACCGCTGCCATTAATATGTTAGCTGTTCCCGTTACCGATGCTTCATCCAAAAGCATGTAACAGCCTTTCAGATCTTTTGCTTCTACTTTGTAAAATTCGTTGGCTTCGTCATAAATGAATTTTGCTCCTAAGTTTTGAAAACCTATGAAATGCGTGTCCAATCTTCTTCTGCCAATTTTATCGCCACCCGGTTTAGGAATATAGCCTTTCCCGAATCGTGAAAGCAATGGTCCTACAATCATAATGGAACCTCTCAAACTTCCACCTTTCTTTTTAAATTCTGCCGAATTCAAATAGTCCACATCTACATGATCGGCTTGAAAAGTATATTCTTCGTGACCTGTTTTTTCGATTGTTACGCCTAAATCACGCAGTAAATCAATGAGTTTATTTACATCCACAATATCCGGAATGTTTTGTATCACTACTTTTTCGGGAGTTAACAAAACAGCACAAAGTATCTGCAGTGCTTC
>JAYVZC010000491.1:0-2583 GCA_043783695.1 Bacteroidota bacterium | reverse complement strand
CAATCCGGAAATTTTGAATATAGCGAACTATCAAACTGGATTTGGGCGGTTCCTAATTATACAGGCACATGGAAATTTGTTAATAATAAATCGGATTTAGAAATGACACCTGACAACATTGCAGTAAAAACAAAAACCTGTAAAATTTTACGCTTAAAAAATAAACAATTGTGGTTGCAAGAACAAGTTTCCCCTGATTCCCTTGTTGAATATCATTATTTGCCAGGGACAGTAGAATAAATTAACACATTATAAATCAATCGATTTTTACTTTTAAATATCCTTTTTATTGATTATGTTTGTTTTATGAAGACTATCGGCAAATCACTTATCATAGATGTCAAGCAGATTACAAAACGTAATCCAGAATAAATAGGTCTTATCCCTATCCAATCTTCGAAGGAGAGGAAGAAAACTGCGTGTAAAACACAATCTTTATAACTTATAATTCATCACTTATAAATTCTAAAATGCCTATTTATCATAAACTGGGATTGTTCCCGCAAAAACGACATACACAATTCGAAAAACCAAAGGGTGGATTGTACTATGAACAATTATTTGGCACAGAAGGGTTCATCGGACACTCATCTTTGTTATATGAAGTTCATCGTCCAACTCAAGTAAAAGAAATTTTAAAATCGTACGATGTTAGCCCCGCAATTGCAATAAATAAAAATATAAAAGCACTTTTATTAAAAGGTTTTGAATTAAAACCGGCTGAAGATTTTTTAGAAAGTAGAAAAGCAATGCTTGTAAACAGTGATTGTATCATAGGTTTAGCAGCACCTCAAAAATCATTGAGAACTTATTTTTACAAAAATGCCGATTCGGATGAATTACTTTTTATTCACAAAGGAAAAGGAAAATTGCGAACCATGATGGGAAATATTTCTTTTGAATATGGCGATTATCTGATTATTCCACGTGGTGTGATTTATCAAATTGATTTTGATACTACTGATAATCGAATCTTTTATGTTGAGTCTCACGCTCCGTTTTATACTCCTAAAAGATATAAAAATGAATCTGGGCAATTACTAGAACATTCGCCCTTTTGTGAACGCGATTTTAAATTGCCAAACGAATTAGAAACCTTTGATGAAAAAGGAGATTTTTTAATCAAAATAAAAAAAGAAGGAATGATGCATGAAATAGTTTATGCAACTCATCCATTTGATGTGATTGGCTGGGATGGCTACAATTTCCCTTACGGATTTAGCATTCACAATTTCGAACCAATTACAGGTCGCGTACACCAACCACCTCCTGTTCATCAAACATTTGAGACATCTACATTTGTTGTGTGTTCATTTTGTCCGCGATTATACGATTATCATCCGAAATCAATTCCTGCTCCATACAATCACAGCAATATTGATAGCGATGAAGTTTTGTATTATGTAGACGGAGATTTTATGAGTCGAAATAATATTGAACAAGGACACATTACTCTGCATCCAAAAGGAATTCCACACGGACCGGCACCCGGAGCTTATGAAAGAAGTATAGGTCATACAGAAACAAAAGAACTTGCAGTAATGGTAGATACTTTTAAACCATTGATGGTTACTGAAGCTGCCATGGGAATTGATGATGGGAAGTATTATCAATCTTGGTTGGAGTAAAAGCCCCACTCCTTAATCCTCTCCCCGAAGGGAAGAGGGTAGAACTTATAAAAAATAAAGAATGAAAACAAATAAATAATTTTTTAACACGCCTCACACTCCCTTCCCTTTGGGAAGGGCTGGGGATGGGCTTTAATTTTACAGTTATGAAAGAAATAAAAAATGTAGAGTATGGTTTAGAAAAAATATTTGAAGGAGCACAAGATTTTCTTCCATTATTGGGAACCGATTATGTAGAATTTTATGTGGGCAATGCAAAACAATCAGCACATTTTTATAAAACTGCTTTTGGTTTTCAATCGCATGCTTATGCAGGATTAGAAACAGGTTTGAAAGACCGCACCTCTTATGTATTGAAACAAGACAAAATCCGTTTGGTCTTAACAACAGCATTAACAAGTGATTCAGCAATTGGCGAACACGTTAAAAAACATGGTGATGGAGTAAAAGTAATTGCTCTTTGGGTAGAAGATGCTCGCAAATCGTGGGAAGAAACAACCAAGCGCGGTGCAAAATCTTTTATGGAACCAACGGTTGAAAAAGATGAGTACGGAGAAGTTGTTCGTGCCGGAATTTATACTTACGGAGAAACAGTTCACATGTTTGTGGAACGTAAAAATTACAAAGGTGATTTTTTACCGGGATTTAAAAAATGGGAAAGTAATTATAATCCAACTCCGGTAGGATTAAAATTCATCGATCACATGGTTGGCAATGTAGGTTGGAATCAAATGAATGTTTGGGTAAAATGGTATGAAGATGTAATGGGATTTGTAAATTTTCTTTCGTTTGACGACAAACAAATTCATACCGAATATTCGGCTTTAATGAGTAAAGTAATGAGCAATGGAAACGGAAGAATTAAATTTCCTATCAATGAACCGGCAAAAGGAAACAAGCGTTCCCAAATTGAGGAATACATCGATTTTTATGAAGGCTCTGGAGTGCAGCATTT
>JAYVZC010000490.1:0-6203 GCA_043783695.1 Bacteroidota bacterium | reverse complement strand
TCCCGAATACTTCGAAATATTCCACCAACTTATAGCTAAAACCTACAGTATCGTTGGCTTTAATGAAGCCGGAAAAAATAAATAACAGGCCGACAAATATGCGAGCTATGTTTGTTATTATTTTCATATTAGTACTTTTAATTTTTGTTATTCGTTTAAATCTCTTCTTTTTAGCATTCTCTCCCTTTGTCTTCGGCTCCGCTCAGACTGACGGTATAGGCCTCTTACTCACATTGTTCGAACGTCACACTGAGTGGATTCGACTACGCTCACCATAAACTCAGTCGAAGTGCAACATAAATTCAGTTGCAATTACCTTTCTTCTTCACTTAGTTTTATCAATGCAAAAATAGCGTAATTAATCATGTCGTGGAAATTCGCATCCACACCTTCCGAAATGATAGTTTCTCCTTTGTTATCCTCAATTTGCTTTATTCTCAACAGTTTCATCAAAATTAAATCGGTTAAAGAACTTACTCGCATATCGCGCCAAGCTTCACCGTAATCGTGATTTTTATTTTCCATTAAACTTCTAGCCTCGTTGGAATGTTTATCAAACAGCTTGCTTACCTCGTCAGCAGGCAATTCCATGCGTTGATCGTTTTTTAATTCTAGTTGAATAAGCCCTATGATGGAGTAATTAATAATTCCGATATACTCAGAACCAATGTCTTCATTTATTTTTTGAGTACCTTTATCCTCGATATTTCGGATGCGTTGAGCTTTTATAAAGATTTGATCGGTAATGGAACTGGTGCGCAGAATACGCCATGCAGTACCATAATCTTTCATTTTTTTAATAAAAATATCTTTACAAATAATAATTGCAGAATTATATTGAGTAAACGTTTTAGTCATATAAAAAAATTGGTGAATTAGAGAATTGGTGAAATGGAGAATTGAAACTCGACATCAACAATCTAAAATTCCTTAAATCAACAATAAACTTGGCACAAGATACAGTTTTTTCTCAAAAAATAAAACGGATTTTTGACCAAAGGTCTACCCCGCTGATTATGGGCATTTTAAATGTAACCCCCGACTCGTTTTTTGATGGCGGAAAATATACCGAAGAGCTGCATTGGTTGGAACATACAAAGCAAATGACAGATGCTGGTGCCGACATTATTGATGTGGGTGCTTATTCTACTCGTCCGGGTGCAAAGGATATATCAGAAACCGAAGAATTGCAGCGATTGATTAAGGTGATTCAATCTCTCAGAAAACACTTTCCCACACTATTAATTTCAGCTGATACTTTTCGTGCAAATGTTGCCAAACAAGCTGTTGATGCCGGAGCTAATATTATTAATGATATTTCGGGTGGAACAATGGATTCAAAAATGTTTGAAACCATTGCAAAATTAGATGTTGCCTACATTTTGATGCACATTCAAGGAACTCCTCAAACCATGCAAGAAAATCCTATTTACGATAATGTTGTTAAAGAAGTGCATACTTTTTTTGCTGAGAAAATCAAGCAATTGAAAGATTTAGGGGTAAAAAAAGTGATTTTAGACCCAGGGTTTGGCTTTGGCAAAAACGTTGAACATAACTTTCTATTGCTTAAAAATCTAGAACAATTTCAAGCCTATAATTTTCCTATTTTGGCAGGAATTTCCAGAAAATCAATGATTAATAAATTATTGAATATCAGCTCAAAAGAATCACTTAACGGAACAAATATTTTAAATATTATTGCTCTTCAAAATGGAGCAAAAATACTTCGAGTTCATGATGTAAAAGAAGCGATGGAAGTGGTAAAATTTTTTGAGTATTTGAAGAACATTTAAATTTTAATGGAATCAAACCAATTTGACAAAAACATAAAAGAAGGTGATGTGTGTTATACCGAAGGAATTTATCAAAAACTTTAATTCCCTTCGTTATAAGCCTTCACGGCAAAGTAAACTCCCACTCCAACAGCAATAACAGCTAAAACAGTTAGCGCAATTTTAACAACGCTATAAGGCCTTTCTCCTTGCACTTCGCCTGTCCTGCCATTAATCATGAAACGAAATACTTTTTCGTTGTAACGATATGCACTCAACCATATTGGCAATAAAATATGTTTAAAAGTAATGTCATTGTAAACAGTACTCACAGAAGTAATTTGTTGATGATCGCCACCAATATCTCTTCGGATTGTTGTGCGAATGCCATCATCCATTTTTACTTTTGATTTTTCAAATCCTGTTTTTACATCCACTTGATAACTTTCACTTCTGAATCCGCTTAAAAACTTATCGTTATAACCAGTAATGTTTTCCATATCCCAAGGCTCTAATGCATTGGTATATTTTTCGGGTAGAGAGTTACTTGCTAATACCAATACATCATCAAACTTATTGTAAACATGCCCGCTTGCATAACTCCAACGAATTTTTGTTACTGTTCTGGTATTCGTTTGCGACTTCCCATTTATGGTTGTGGTATAGGTTTCAGTAGTTATATAATTATCGCCACGCTGACCTGTATAATCACTTTCGGTATTGGAATCATAAGTCCAATAAGGAATATACATACCGTTTAATTTATCGGCATTATCAACATAATTTTTAAGGTCATTCGGAGCAAACCATAAACTCTTCACCCATTTCTTAAAATCTTCAAAAGCAGCTTTCTGATCTATTTTAAAAGGAAGTAAATATTTCGGTTTAATAATACTGTTTGCTGTTCCGCCTGTAACAACAATTGGAGAAGCACAAAACGGACAACTATCAGAAGTAATGTTTGGTTTTAAGGTACTGGAGGCGCCACAATTGCCGCACTTTACAGTAATAATTTCTACTTTTTCTATGCTGCTATTATTCTCATTCAAAAATTTTTCGAAATCAATTTCTTCTACAACAGTTACTTCTGCTGCTTCTTTAATTTCATTTGCACAACCACAATACTCACATTTCAAATGTGCTGTTCCCGGTGCATATTTCAAAAGGGCACCACATTCTCTGCAGTCGAGCTGATTACTTATTTCTTGTGTTTTTTCTTCTAACATTTGGTTCACTAGTTTATTTGCCTGTCTGCCGGCAGGCAGGTTCACTGGTTCATTAGTCTGCTGTGTGTGATTTAGCCGTTATTGGTTTACTTGTTCAAAATATAAAATGTACACATAGCAAAACACAGCATGTCAATTAACTAATGAACAAGTGAACCAATGAACTACATTGGAGGAGGCAATGGCGGTGGAACTGTAGTAAACAATTTCGCAATTTCTGCCACTTGATCAGCACTTGCCCATGCAACCATTCCATTTTTCCAGATCATTGTTTCTTTTTTCAAAGAACCTTGCTGGATCATTTGTCCCATTACTAATTCGGTAAACGGACCAGTTTGAGCGCCATTCACAGCAATAAAATATTGTACTGAGGGCGGTGGTGGTGGCGGAGTATTATTATTTTGGTTGTACATGTTATTCATTTGGTTTCCCATGCCCATTCCCATGCCCATCCCAATTCCTGCACCCATGATACTGTTCCCATTCTCAGCAGCTTTTTCCATAGACGTTGCTGCCTGATATTGAGCAAACGCGCCTAAGTTTCCAATTATTCCCATACTACTTCTTTTATCTAACGCTGCTTCTACTTCTGGTGGCAATGAAATATTTTCAATTAATAATTTAGTTACTTCAATTCCCATTTCTTTAAACTCAGGGTTGATTTTGTCACCAATAAATTTTGATAATTCATCATAATTAGATGCCATATCCAAAACAGGAATTTTACTTTCTGCGATAGAATCCGTGAAACGAGTTACAACCAAATTGCGTAATTGCTCTGTTATTTCTTCAGTTGTAAAATGTGCATCTGTTCCTGCTATTTCTTTCAAAAACAATTTTGCATCCACAATACGAATTGCATAATTTCCAAACGCACGAATACGAATTGGTCCAAATTCAGCATCACGCAACATGATTGGGTTTTTAGTTCCCCATTTCTGATTTGTGAATTGTTTTGTATTAACAAAATATACTTCCGCTTTAAACGGACTGTTAAATCCAAACTTCCAACCTTTAAGAGTTGTCATCAACGGCATATTTTGTGTTTCAATCGTATACATTCCAGGCTTATACTCATCCGCCATCTGTCCTTCGTGTACAAACACAGCTACTTGCGATTCACGCACAGTCAGCTTCGCTCCCATTTTTATTTCGTTTTGGTAGCGAGGAAAACGCCACACCATTGTATCGTTCGAGCTATCTGTCCACTCGATTATATCTACAAATTCTCCTTTTAATTTATCAAATAATCCCATCTTCTATTTTATTTATTAGTTAGATAATTATATTATTCAAACTTAAACCAATTACATTGAATCGGCAAAAAAAACATATTACTTTTCAGCTAAAGCTATCAATTTATCGTTAGTGGAAAATGTATTTGGAACTAAATCCGTATGATTCATCACTACTTCATACTACTTTTAATTTATCATACCACCAAGAAGCTATTCGAATTAAAACCTAAATATTTTTATTTATAAGGTGATTTCAAATATAAATAGAAAATGGCTATACTTACAAAAAATATCATTATTAATGGAAGTAGTAAATGTGATAGTAATTGGAGGCGGTGCAGCAGGCTTTTTCGCGGCCATCAATACTGCTGAAATTCACAAAAATTGCAAAGTAATTTTGCTAGAAAAGAGCTCCAAATTGCTTTCTAAAGTGCTTGTTTCTGGTGGCGGAAGATGTAATGTGACTCATGCTTGTTTTGACAATGCCCAACTCGTAAAAAACTATCCACGAGGAGAAAAGGAATTAAGAAATGCCTTCAGCCGATTCACTACTACTGATACAATTAACTGGTTTCAAAAAAGAGGAGTTGAATTAAAAACAGAAGCAGATGGAAGAATGTTTCCTATTACTGATAACTCCGAAACCATTGTCAATTGCCTTATGCAAGAGGCTGACAAAAATGGTGTTATAATAAAGTTAAATGTTTCTATTGAAGAAATCTTTAAAAATGAAGATGGAACATTTACTTTAATTGCCAATGGTGGCGGCACATTTACTTGCGATAAATTAATAATTGCAACAGGTGGAAATTCAAAAGAAGAAGCCTACAACTGGTTAAAAAAATTAGGCCATACCATTTCAAAACCTGTCCCTTCCTTATTTACATTCAACATTCCGAAAAACGAAATCACCAAATTAATGGGTGTTGCTGTACCACATGTAAAAGTAAGAGTGGTTAATAGCAAATTAGAAACGGAAGGTCCGTTAATGATTACACATTGGGGAATGAGCGGACCTGCAATTTTAAAAGCATCTGCTTGGGGCGCTAGAATATTAAGTGATTTCGATTATAAATTTACAGCTCTTATTAGTTGGTTACCAAAACATACAGAAGAAAAAATCAGAATAGAATTTAATAACCAAAGGGAAGAAAATCCTGCTAAAATGATTTTTGGAAATTGTCCGTTTGAGCTACCGAAAAAACTTTGGGAGCATTTGGTACAAAAAGCTGGAATAGCAGATTCGGTTCGTTGGGCCGATTTACCAAAAAAAAATTCCAATTTATTATCTCACTTTTTGATAAGTGACGAATACAAAGTGGAAGGCAAAACTACCTTCAAAGAGGAATTTGTGACTTGCGGAGGGATAAATTTAAAGGAAATCGACTTTGGGACCATGGAGAGTAAGATCGTTTCTGGGCTTTATTTTTCTGGGGAAGTTATGGATGTAGATGGCATTACTGGTGGATTTAACTTCCAAAATGCCTGGAGCAGTGCTTGGATAGTGGCAAATAAAGTAATTTAACATATTTTATAAAATATATGTCTACACATATAATGTATTTGTATTTAAATTTTACATATCTTTGTATCGTTAAATAAAAACAGATGGAAATCGGTAAAGAAATAAAACAATCCAAATTTAAAAATGAGTATCAAAAAATGCTCATCAACATTTTGTTTACCAGCGGCTGGTTAGGTGCAAAGCATGCTTACAGTTTAAAACCTTACGGAATTTCTACACAACAATTTAACATCTTAAGAATTTTAAGAGGACAACATCCAAAACCAGCAACTGTAAATTTATTAATTGATAGAATGTTGGATAAAAATTCAAACGCATCTCGATTGGTAGAAAAATTAAGAATTAAAAAATTGGTTGATCGTGCAGTTTGTCCGGATGACAGAAGAGCAGTAAATGTTATTATCACACAAAAGGGCTTAGACTTATTAGAAGAATTGGATAA
>JAYVZC010000489.1:0-6210 GCA_043783695.1 Bacteroidota bacterium | reverse complement strand
TAAAGCCTGAAATAAAAGTTAACAGGTCTTGTGCTCTACGGAGCCTTGCTCCAAAAGAGTTTTCTGATGTTGATGGCATAAAATTTAGGATTTAAATTATTTTTGTTTTCGGGGATGTGTTAGCTAAAACTCAAATAAAACAAAAATAGTATGCGAAAGAGTAAAAATATTTTGCGATTGTATGAAAAGAAAATGCGATTGTATAAAATGCAATCCACTTTTGTATGAAATGATAATGCAATAAAGTGAAATGATAATGCAACAAAGTAAAATGAAAGTATAAAAGGATAAAAACAAAATGTAAAAGGATGAAATCAAAATATAAAAGGATAAAAGTATCATGGCTATGTATAAAATACTTTTCTCTATGTATTAAATGAAAATACAAAAGAGTAAAGTTGTTCTCTGAATGTATAAAACATTGGTTAAACAATTATACGATAAAGGAGTTAATAGAATTGAAAAGGAAACTTGATTTTTTTAGGTTTTTTAGTGCTTGAATGCTCATTAGTTTAACTAAAGCCTAAGTTAAATTTATTTAATGATTACTAATTTATCTGCATTAACAATATTTCCGTTAATAATAATTTGATATAAATAAACTCCGTTGTTTAAATTATTCGCATTTATTTGTAAATTACTTTTACTGCTTTCTAAAGCATAGTTTGCAACCAATTTTCCTGTAATATCCATAATATTTAAAGTGCCTTTCTCATTCATTTTTAGCTTATACTCAAAATTAAAATTGCCCGTGTTGGGATTTGGATAGATTTTAACATCATTTTCTAACCTTGCAGTTTCCTCTACATCTGTTGTAAAACAAAGTGTATTCGTTATTAAACCTGCATTGTAAATAACCGTTTGAGTATTTTTAGCTACAATGGAAGCATCAGTATAAACAAATGGTGTAGGATTGGTAACGGTTAATAAACTTGTAATATCCATTTCTATAAAAGTTCTGCTTTGTTCACAACAACTACAACCACTATTACCTAGTGAATCTGTTTTAATTATATATGCATTGTAAATGAAACCTCCAAAGCTACAGCTACTTCCCGATATAATAAACCCTCCATCATTTGTTAAATTAACATTAGACAAATCGTCATTGCAAGTAGAACTACCATAGGATTTTGCCCACTGAAAATTTCCTAAAGAATCTATTTTCATTATCATTTCTCCTCTGTCACCTGTAATTACTCCATAAAGTCCTCCAATTACAAAGCCGTTGTCAGAGGTTTGCTTAATTCTTGTAGCCGCTTCGTCTATAGTTGTCCCATAAGTTTTTGCCCACATTATGTTACCGTTAAAATCTAATTTAACAACATATATATCTGCTCCGCCTTGTCCAAAATCATTTGTTCCACTTGCAATTACAACTCCATCTATACATTTAGCAATAGAAGTGCCTGATTCATCTAAAGGTCCTCCATACGTTTTTGCCCAAACAATATTTCCTAAAGAATCTGTTCTAATTACATAGGTATCATAATTCCCAGCACCGTAGCTACTTGTACTTCCGCTTAAAATAAAACCACCATCAGACAATTGGACTATGCCAATTAACGAACCTCCTCCTGCGCCACCATCATAAAATTTATTCCATAAAATATTGCCCGAACTATCAATTTTTATTAAACCGCAATCATTTAAACCTACTCCAATAGAATCCGTTAGTGCTAAAATCATAAAATTGCCATCACTTAATTTTAATGAATTAGGAGGAATATTGTAATAAGAGTTACCAATTGCTTTTGTCCAAAGCGTATCGCCAAATGAATTTGTCTTTGCGATATAAATATCTGAATTGCCTGAACCAAATCCATAACAATTTCCAATCATGGTTAGATTTCCATTTGTATTTTCATATAATTTTGAAAAACCATTATCTCCGCCTCCACCATATATTTTAGTCCATAAAGTATCTCCATATAAATTCGTTTTAACTAAGCAAAAATCGTATTGTGTTATTGTCGCATCAATAGTTGATATGCCGAAAAAATAACCTAATCCATCGTTGGAGGAAACAGTTAAACCTCCGCCAGATTCGCCAAATATTTTATACGTTTTCTGAAATTTTACCTGAGCAAAACAGATAGCAAAACAAAATAAAAATAATATTGATAGACTTCCTTTTTTCATGATTGAAAAAAATAAAAATAAAAAGCACAAAGCATCAATTATTCATTGACACCTTGTGCTTTGAGTTTAATTTATTTAATAATTACTAACTTATCTGTTTTAGAAACCGTTCCATTAACAATGTATTTATACATATATGTACCGGCATCAAGCCCTGTATTATTTATGTTTATCACATTGTCATCTGAAGCTAAAGAATAGGATTGAATCAATTTACCTGCAATATCAAAAACTTGCAATACGCCTGTTTCTCCTTCTTCTAAAGTATAAGAAAAATTAGATGCCCCATTACTAGGGTTTGGATACAAACTTGTCTGCAAAGACTCCTCTTCATTATTAGATACTATCGAAATCATCCTACGAGTTGGAAGATCCCAACTAACAGGCTCAATGTATTCCCGATAAACAAAATTGAATAGAAGTTTAAGAATAGCACCTGCGCTAGGCGATTCTTTCGCATCGGTACGTGCCGCTAATACATCCACTTGGATTTTTAAGGCTACATCGGTAAGTAAGTTACTTTCCTGTGCAGTTGCTTGTTTTAAAGTAATAGCAACATCCATCATTTTAGTAAAACTTTCTTCTGTTCCTGCTATTTTTAAAGAATCGTTCAACAATATCGCTTTTCCAATATCACCTTTGGTTAGATATGCCAATGTAATATCCGTTGAATTCTGCTCGACATTGTATGTTTTAAAAACCGTTAAAATACTATCCACACCATAATCAAGCAATGTGTCGTTAGAAAACACACGGATTAATTCATCAATATTAAAAGCACGCTGGCTACTGTAATAAGATATTTCTGATTCCAGTTTTGTACGACCGGAAACACCTGTTTGTGCCGCATTAATTTGATTACGGATACCGTTTGGTAAACTAATAGCATTTAATGCATCCAGTATAGGTTGTGAAAGTGGAGAGTTTGCTATTAATACTTGTTTAAGGTGTCCGTTGGGAACTCCCAGTTTATTGATATAAGGAATTATCACACGGTCGCTCAAAAGCGGAGAGATGGACATCAACAAATTTTTCAAATTTCCGGCACTCATAGTACCATAAATTTGTGATAATAAATAGCCCGTATTTCCACCATCAATTTTAGCTTCTAATGCTGCTGCCTTAGTTTGGAACGATGCAATTTCCTGACGTAACATGATTGGAGTGCGCGGGAGTCCTATTCTGGTTGGACAAGACGCTGTTGCTGTATATACTCCACATCCAATACAAGGTGCAGGGTTTATAGGTAAGGGACCAACATACGTATTTGGTGTTCTTAATGCATCTGCATGATGCACGTATAAAATATTTCCATTTACACTATCAGGAAATGCCTGACTATAAAAATCCCAAGTTGAAGCAGATGTATGACTAAAAGTATTCCCCGCAGGAGTGAACGTGGTATCTGAAAAATCACCTTGTAAATAAGCGATATTCCCGGCAGTTGCTAAATTTTGAGATTGTGTTACAGAAAGGTCAGAATTATCAACATTGCTTGTAAAGTTGTTGCACAAAAATTCAAACCCGATATAATTTTTACGTGAAGGGTCTGTAAGCGCATAACACGGATTAGTATATGAATTGGAGAGTTTAGAATCGTCTTCACTATTATTTCCTTGCGCTCTACCGCCTGCTAAAATGTTATGAAAACTATTTTTATAGATTTCATCGTGCTGTCCGCAAACTCTTTTGTAATTACTTTGATTTACGATAACACCAAAGCTATTTGCTATAGGTGAAGTCCCGGTAGCATAGGTGAAATCATTTTCTTCCACTCTGAATCCTTTGGAAAAATTCAGGTAAACGCCATAAGCGGAAGAATCAGAGACATCTGGAAGAGGGGTAGTGGTTATAGCCCTGCGATTGACCTTGAAATTACATTGTGTAATTTTTTCATAATTTACACCTCCCACATAAATTCCACGGTAATTGTTATTAAAATTACATTCGGAAATATTAAAAGTTTTTGTGCTACCAAAGTTTGCAGCATAAACACCATAGGTTAAATAGTTAAAGTTTCCTCTGTTTAAAGGAGGAACAAATCTTCTTGCAATATTGTAATAACTATTTAAACTAAAAATACCTGTTCCTCTTTTGTTTAATAAAATATTATACCTAAGATTTGTAGTGTCGGTATTTTGAAAAGTAACACCATTATACATAATCCCTTTTACACCAATTAAAACATGGTGAAACCAATTTGTTACGTTAAGGTTGGTATCCAAATCGGAGAGCGTTGTGGTGGTTGCTGTGGTAGGTGTAGTTTCAAAGGTGCAATTCTCAAAACTACTATAATTATTATCAATCCTCATTGGCCAATAGTCATAATTGCCAAAGTAAACATCAATGTAATTGTTTTTAAAACGACTACCGGCATATACCTGAACAACTCCACCAGAAAATGACAAATCAATTGTCGGTCCAGTTCCGAAGCCCAGTACACCGTTAAAAGTATTTGTAACTTTTGCCATTACAACAGCATGGTAAGCATTTTCAACAATTGAATTGTTTTTTACAATAAGCCAAGCTTGTTTACCTGTTGTAAAAATTCCCTGAGAAGCAGTACTGCTTCCTTCAACTTCAATTCCTTCCCACATTCCTGTTCTGCAGGAGTTGGTGTGGGTAAAGGTAGAACGATCTAAAATCAACCTGCCACCTTTAACTCCTGCTGTTGTTGAGCGAAGCACTTGTACAGAAGCCCCTGCAATTAGTGGAAGAGTCGGTATTATTGTATCGTAGGTTCTTCCTGCAAATTCAAATCGCATTCCTTTTATTGTAATAGAAAAATTTGCGGGAATAATTATTTTATCCAAAACAACTACAGGATTTGCAAGTGTACCAACAGAGTCTGATATGGTTCCACCAAAAGGATTATTTGTTGGAGTCCATGTTTGAGTAGTGGTAGGAAACAAGGTTGAAGTTGTCGCTGTGTATGATGATACTAAAGCACCTGCGGCACCTCCTGTATAAATGTTTCCATCTAATTGATCAGGTAGAGTTTCATTTGTTGCAGCTGATAAAACATTTGTTGGAGTGGTGTAATCCCAACTTGCAGGAGATGGTCCGGAAAAAGGATTTGATAAGGAAAGCAATTTGCTTCCATCGCTATAATATAATTTGCTATCATAACCTAATTCAATAAAAGAATTGCCAAGAGTATTAGCCCCCGAATAACTGGTGTTTAGCATTTCAGTAGGAGCAAGTGTCGTGGTATTGGAAAAACCAATATGCGAAGCACCTGACGAAACTGTATAATAACTATAATAAATAAAATTTCCATTTGGAGAAAATTCCAAGCCCCTTATCTGAACAAAGCCCGGTAGAATAAAAACACTTACTCCACTTGGTGCTAATACTCCATCGCTATTATTTAATTTTAAAAAGACAACATCCCGTCCTCCATAAATAAAAGCCAATCGATAAAAACCTGTGCCTAAATTAACTATTTCCATTTCAGCATAAGCTCTATTATTTCCTCCGTCTCCATCAGTTGATAAAGTAAAACCACTTGCAGGTATATCGACAATTCCTCCATCACTAGCTGTATTATCGAAAGAGATGCCTGTTGCATCAACAATAAATCGATATACTTTTTGTTGGAATCCTCTCATATATAGAAAATGATTGTTAACTCCAGTTCTAAATGGAGTAACTGCGATTCCAAAACGAAATGTTTCAGTGTATGGTCCAACAATATTTCCAAACGCAAGAGCAGGACTTATCGTTCTTAAGTCAAATACATTGGTGTTTACTCCAAAATATTGTAAGGCTCCTTTTTTGGAGGCATCCAGTACCGGGGTAACGAAATTTATATTTTGAAGCGACATATCAATGAGCGTATAAACAGGCTCCCATCTAGTACCAGCAAAATCACTTGCAGCCGTTATAATATAATATTGTGTACAGCTTCCTGGTTTTGGAACGATGCTTATCTCTTGACCCATTAATGCAGGATCACTTGAACCCCCACCAATAGATAAAGGAATGCCTGAAATTTTAAGTTGATCTATTTCAAATCCATCTTTATCATACACTACATTGTCTACGATATAAAATATTAAATTTCCA
>JAYVZC010000488.1:0-14163 GCA_043783695.1 Bacteroidota bacterium | reverse complement strand
CTCCATCTGGAGAGGGGAGAGTTTTGGCATATTCAACAACTTTTTGGATTACTTCTTCAAAAGATTTTGTTCCAACTAAATCCAATTCTTGTAAACCTTCACCATAGCCATAAAAATGACAATGTGAATCAATCAAGCCAGGATAAACTGCTTTGCCTTCTGCATCAATTGTTTCTTTTGCTTCATATTTATTCAGAATTTCATCATTGCTTCCAATGGCTAAAAATTTTCCGTCTTTTACTGCAAAACTTTGTGCATTGGAAAATGTTGAATCAACAGTATAAATAACTGCGTTGTGGACAATTAAATCGACTTGCTGTTTAGAAGAACAAGACATTAGCGATACGAGAAGAAAAATTTTCAACACAGAGAGACAGAGAAAAGGGAGTTTCACAGAGTTTTTCATTTTCTGAGTGTAGTTGTAGAATTTGCTTGAACAGTTGGCATAATTATAATGTCATTAATATTCACATGGGCTGGTCTCGATGCAACCCAATACACGGTCTCGGCAATGTCTTCAGGTAATAAAGGTTGTAGTCCTTTGTAAACACCTTTTGCTCTATCTTCATCGCCATTAAATCTCACAACAGAAAATTCTGTTTCAACCATTCCTGGATTTATGGCTGTTACTTTTATATTGTGTGAAAGTAAATCAATTCGCATTCCTTTGTTTAAAGCGTCTACTGCATGTTTGGTTGCACAATAAACATTTCCGTTTGCATAAACTTCTTTTCCAGCAATAGAACCAATATTGATAATGTGCCCGAAACCATTTTTGATCATAATAGGAGCAATGTTTCGAGTCATGTATAACAAGCCTTTAATGTTGGTGTCGATCATTCTTTCCCAATCATCAACTAATCCATCTTGAATAGTGCTAAGTCCCGCAGCTAATCCCGCATTGTTTAATAATACATTTATTTTTTCCCAATTTTCAGGAATTGAATTTATCGTAGTTTCAACTTCTTTTAAATTGCGGACATCAAAATTTAAAGAAAGCACATCTATTTTGTAAGTCGATTTTAGATACGCTGAAAATTCATCCAAACGTTCTTTTCTTCTTCCTGTAATAATAATGTTGTATCCGTTTTTTGCGAATAATTCTGCAGATGCTTTTCCTATTCCAGATGTTGCTCCTGTTATGAATGCTATTTTTGGGTTCATTGGTTAATTAGTTCACTAGTTCATTGGTTAATTTGTTCATTGGTATGCTGGGTGTATTCTGTGTATGAATAATTTTTACAGAATGCTTTTTTACAAATATACGATTTACATCTATGTTTTATTCAACAAAAAAGCAGTGACAAATGCCACTGCTTTTTTGTTGGGTTTATATTTGAGTTATGTTTTATGGGTATTTAATTTACAGATTTTTTTTGCTTTAAGTTTTTGCCATAAGATTTTTTCAGAATCGGTGCTACTAATTCTTAATGCGTTGGCATATTTAAACGTATGTGCTTGAGTACCTATATAAAACGGGTAATCTTTGGGTTTTCTAATCATAATATTACTAAAATCTAATTCCCTTCTCTGAGTGGAGAGGGGCTAGGCTCTGCCCGAACGAATGATTCGTTGATTCGGGCGGGGGAGAGGTCTTTAAGCGAGCTTGCTATGTTTTCTACTATATAAGAAATAAACAACTAATCCGATTGCTAACCATATTGAAAACCAGATCCAATTGGAAGCAGCCATTCCTGTTAGTAAGTAACAACAGGATACTAGTCCTAAAACAGGGATCAATGAAAGGTTTTTTAAGAAAGAAAGCATCGTCATTACAATACAAATGATGAAGAATCCAATCATTGGTAATTTAAGTCCCACATGTTCGCCCGTAAAATTAAAAGCTTCCGTAAAAAATTCAGGAAACTGATAGATTAAAAATGAAAATGTAGCGATAATAATTACTGGAAAAATAAATTTAGCATTTATATAAGGCAATCTGAATTTTCCTTTCGTTGCTTCCGTTACACTTTTTTCTTCCGCACTTTGAGATGGCAACATTAACACGCCTCCACAAACTAATACAAATGCAAACAAAGTTCCGATACTTGTAAAGTCGAGAATAAAACTTTCATCCGTAAAAAACATTGGAAGTCCTACAACTAAACCAGTAATAATAGTTGCGAAACCAGGAGTTTTATATTTTGGATGAATTTTTGAAAAGCGCTTTGGTAATAATCCATCGCGACTCATGGTCATCCAAATACGGGGTTGTCCCATTTGGAATACAAGCATTACGCTGGTCATTGCAACCACAGCAGCTATCGAAACAATGAACAACATCCATTTTACTCCTTTTAATGCAAATATTTCTGCAAGAGGATCGCTCACTCCTAATAATGTATAAGAAACCATTCCTGTAAGAACAAGTGCTAAAACAATGTAAACAATTGTGCAGACAATTAGAGAATAAATCATTCCTCGCGGAAGATCTCGCTGAGGATCTTTACATTCTTCCGCTAGTGTAGATACGGCATCAAAACCAATGTAAGCAAAGAACACAGCAGATACCCCAGCCATTACTCCGCCAAATCCGTTTGGCATAAATGGTGTCCAATTATCAATATCAACATAGAAGCAACCTACTATTATTACTAAAACAACAACTGCAAGTTTTATCATTACCATTAAATTGCTAAAGTTTTTTGATTCTTTAGTGCCAATAAAAACCAAAGCAGTAATTAATACATTTATAAGTACACCCGGTAAATCAAAAATAATATGAAGCCCGCCAATTTGTGGCGAATAATTCCAAGCCATTAATCCTTCTCCGATTTTATCTCCAATTTTATATTCTGTAAATGCGCGATGAGCTTCTGTGTAATTTATTGTCAGCCATGTTGGAAGATCAACTCCAAATCCGTGTAATAAATTTGTGAAATAACCGCTCCACGAAAATGCGATATAAATATTTCCGATAGAATATTCCATTAACAAAGCCCATCCAATGATCCAGGCAAATAATTCTCCGAAAGAAACATAAGCGTATGTATAGGCGCTTCCCGAAACAGGAACACGAGCAGCGAATTCAGCATAACACATTGCAGTAAATCCACATGCTATAGCGCATATCACATAAAGGATAACAACTGCAGGTCCGCCCGAAAAACATGCATTTCCTATCGCACTAAAAGTTCCTCCGCCAATGATTGCAGCAATTCCAAAAAAAGTTAAATCGCGAACGTTTAGTACTTTGTGTAATCCCGAATGATCTAGATCGCTTCCTTCTTTTAGTACTACTGTTGCAGATTTTTTTCGAAATAAACTTTTGAAACTCATAAATATTTTTTTAGGATTATTGAACAAATTTAAACTAATTTATTAATTCAATATTTTTTAAGAAAAGGGATTTTTTTAAAAAGCTTTTCTTTATCTAACATGAATAGCAATCCAATCAATAGAAAAGGCAATGCTATTGTTTTATATCTCGCCACAGCGCCAAGTATAGGGGTGGTTTCGCCAATTATCAAAAACTGAATTAATACAAAGGAAAAACAGAATAAAACATATCCCCATTTTATTTCTTTGAATGGTTTGATGAAGAAAACGGTCAGAAAGAAAATAAAAAGGATGAGCAATGTTTCTAAACCCGCTAATAACATCATTGGTGATCTTAATTCCCAAATGTAAGGTCGTAGAATAGTGTTTACTAATGCTTTTGGACTATTTCTTAAAAAGGAATAAAATGTGGGCTCTAATTTATTTATTTCAATTAAACTATTTGCAGCTGGAATCGGATTGTGATTCGAATCTGTAAGTTTTCCGTACGCCAATTGATTGAACTCATATTGTTTTTGTGAAAGAGTAACTAACGGATTTTGAATGTTTGTAAATGAATCGATATTCAATCCAATTGTTCCAATAAGAAATAATATCAATGCGAATTTTAAAAAGACTTTCTGAGAAGAAGTTTTATTTACACATATTAATAAAACAATACTGGGGAAAATCGCCAGCCAGACATAAAACTTTGAAAAGGCAAGTAATAATGCTGTTGCAAGACAAATGACAATTGCTTTGAGACTAAATAATTTATCGGAATAATAAATTAATAATCCGAGTGCGAAAAATATTAATCCTTCTTTTAAAACTCCTGAGCCCCAAAATAAAACCGAAGGTAATAGAAATACAGCAAAAAGTAATTCGCGTTTTTTATCTTGAAGATGGCTTACAAATGTTTTGTAGATGGCAGTTAATCCAATCAAAGAAAGAAAGCAAATAAAAACGGTGTGTACGTTGTAATATCCGAAAGAGAATAAACGAACCAAGGCATTGAAACGGATAATTGTATGACTATCATTATAAATACTGCTGTCCACTTTTCTTGCCCAATAATTCATCTCTACATAGTAGTGATCAAATGCAGGAGTATTATTTCCAATTCCGAAAAGTAATTTGAAATAATCTATTGGATTTGTTTTTAAGGTATTAAAAACGACTTTGCTGTCATCAAAATATTTATAGATATCGGCAGTAGCTCTATCAGTGTAATAAAAAGTATAAATGGCCCAAAGTGCAAACCCGAAAACAAGCTTTAAAAGGAAGAGTAGTGAGAAAGTCCGTTTCGAGATTCCATCCACGTCAAAAAACTTCATCTTATTGATAATAAAGATGAAAAACAGCGAATATGTTATGGTTAATAAGATTTCCAATGTGCTTAGTAGCTCTATTTTTCACCAAATATAGCAATTCAAAACTGTTGAAAACTCAAAATAAATTATTCCTTAAAATAGGGTGCTTTTATGTAGATTTGAACTTCTTTAAAAGGAATTGGAGATTTGTAGAATTAGAGAATTAGTGAGTAAAAAATGGCCTTATCATAGTTGGTTCATTAATTTAATTGCTAAATACTACTTCTTAATCTCCAAATCTCTAATTCATTAATTCAACAATTAAATTATGTCGACCACAACAGAACAATTAACCACAGTAGAAACAGCTAAGAAATTAGGTTTATTAGAAGATGAATATGAAAAAATCATCGTTATATTGGGTAGAGTACCTAATTTTACTGAGTTAAGTATCTTTTCAGTAATGTGGAGTGAACATTGCTCATATAAAAATTCCATAGTTTGGTTAAAAAAACTTCCTAAAAAGGGTCCTTATATATTAGCAGAAGCAGGAGAAGAGAATGCTGGATTGGTAGATATTGGCGATGGTTTGGGTTGTGCTTTTAAAATAGAATCCCACAATCACCCAAGTGCACTAGAGCCCTACCAAGGTGCTGCAACTGGTGTTGGTGGAATCAATCGTGATATTTTTACGATGGGTGCTCGTCCAATAGCGCAAATGAATTCTTTGCGTTTTGGAGATATTAAATTAGAAAAAACAAAATGGTTGGTAAAAGGAGTTGTAAAGGGAATTGGCGATTATGGAAATGCTTTCGGAATTCCTTGTGTTGGGGGAGAAGTGTTTTTTGATGATTGTTACAATGTGAATCCTTTAGTAAATGCATTTAGTGCCGGAATTGTAAAAGCCGGAGAAACAGTTTCAGCAACTTCTTATGGAGTTGGAAATCCTGTGTTCATAGTAGGTTCAGCAACCGGAAAAGATGGTATTCATGGAGCAACGTTTGCTTCCGCAGATATTACGGAAGATTCGGCAAAAGACTTGCCGGCTGTGCAAGTTGGAGATCCTTTCCAGGAAAAATTATTGTTGGAAGCAACATTGGAAGTTATTAAAACAGGAGCTGTTATTGGAATGCAGGATATGGGTGCAGCAGGAATAACTTGTTCTACTTCCGAAATGTCCGCAAAAGGTGAACATGGTATGGATATATGGTTAGACCGGGTTCCTACTCGTCAAGCAAACATGCAACCTTTCGAAATTTTACTTTCCGAATCACAAGAACGCATGTTGATAGTTGTGAAAAAAGGAAGAGAAAAAGAAGTTCAAAAAGTTTTTGATAAATGGGATCTGAATTGTGCAATGATCGGAACTGTTACAGATACAAAACGAATTAAGTTTTATGTTGGTGACGAATTAGTTGCAGATGTTCCTGCTTACGATCTAGTATTAGGTGGCGGTGCACCGGTTTATCACCGCGATTATAAAGAACCTGCTTATTTTAAAGAATCAAAAAAATTCAATATCGATTCAGTTGAAATTCCAAAAGATCTGAAAGCAGTTTCTAAATTTTTAATTGCTCATCCGAATATTGCATCCAAGCAATGGGTTTATAATCAATACGATTCGATGGTTGGCACTGCAAACATGAGCACCAATGCGCCTTCGGATGCAGCCATTGTAAATATTAAAGGAACAAACAAAGCGATTGCTTTAAAAGTAGATTGTAATGCCCGTTATGTGAATGCAGATCCGGAAGTTGGGTGTGCAATTGCGGTTTCGGAAGCTGCTCGTAATATTGTTTGCAGTGGTGCTGAGCCTTCTGCAATTACAAACTGTTTGAATTTTGGTAATCCTTATAATCCTGAAGTGTATTGGCAATTTGTGAATGTGATTAAAGGAATGGGAAGTGCATGTATTAAATTTGAAACTCCTGTTACAGGTGGTAACGTAAGTTTTTACAATCAATCTTCTTATGAAGGGCCTGTTTTCCCAACTCCTACAATTGGAATGTTGGGCGTGATGAAAGATAAATCAAATCGCATGACATTAAATTTTAAAAACGATGGCGATTCTATTTATTTAATTGGTTGTTCTAAAAATTGTATTTCTTCTTCTGAATATTTATACTCTTATCATAAAGTAAAAAATACTCCGGCACCATTCTTTAATTTGGATGAAGAATACGAAGTTCAAAAAGCAGTAAAGACCTTAATTACAAATAAAGTAATTCAATCGGCTCACGATTGCGCTGATGGTGGTTTATTCATCACTCTTTTAGAAAGCTCTATGCCAAACGGATTAGGATTTGATATTAGTTCCGATGAAGAAATTCGCAAGGATGCATTTTTATTTGGCGAAGCTCAAAGCAGAGTTATTGTTTCTGTAAAAAAATCGGATGAAGATAAATTCATTGATCTAATGATGGCGTCAAGAGCAGAATTTGAATATCTTGGTGATGTTAAAGGAAAAGAAATGGTTATTGATGATCAATCTTTTGGAACAGTAGCAGAAGCAAAAGCATTATTTGATAGTGCATTAGGCGAACTTTTGAAATAATATTCTGAATGAAAAAAACAGTAGGCCTATTTTTATTTTTATTGATTGCTGTTTTTTCATTTTCCCAAAATTCTGCTATTGAATTTTATAAAAGTGCTTTAATCAACGATTCCCAAAAAGATTATACTGCCGCACTTCATGATCTTGATAACGCGATTACCCAAAATCCAAATTACGATAGCGCTTATTGTTTACAAGGGTTTATCAATTATAAAATGGGTGAATACAAAACGGCCGTTAAATTGTTAGACAAAGCCATTAAATTGCATCCGAATTATTTTGATGCACTCAATGGAAGAGGAATCGTAAAAGCCCAATTGAAAGATTACATTGGAGCAATAAAAGATTTTAGTAAAGCCATCGAACTAAATCCTAATAAACCTAAACCATATTATAATCGGGCTTTAGCAAAGGCTCATTTGGATGATTATAATTCTGCTATTAAAGATCTTGATAAATCCATTTCATTTGATGATAAATATGCAAATGCATATTATAGTCGTGCTTTTTGGAAAGACCTATCGGGAGATTACGCTGGTTCGGTTGCTGATTATAAAAAAGTAATTGAATTAGACTCATCTTATCGTGAAGCGTATGTTGGATTAGCTACTACACTTTATCAGCATGGAGAAAAAGTACATGCTTGCGAAGTGTTGAAAACTGCTGCCGAAAAAGGAAGTATAATGGCAGAAGAACTTGTAACAAAATTATGTAATCAATGAAAAAGATAATTACATATAGTTTGTTTCTTTTCATGTGCAATATGTCGCTTGCACAAATTACATTTAATGTCATTAAAAAAGATGTAGAATGTAATCATCTTGTTTATGGTAGTGCCGAAGTATTTGTTACTTCATTAAATATGCCTTATACTTTTTTATGGAACACCGGACAAACTACTTCTTCAATAAACAATTTAAACGAAGGTGTTTATTCAGTTTTAATTACCGATAGTGCTGGAGTTGATACACTTGTTACGATTGAAATAAATCTCATTGTTTGCGTTATGGCTCCAGAAATTGTTTTTACTCCTAATAGTGATGGTATAAATGATACTTGGTTTATCCAAAATTCACACTATTTTCCTCAAGCTCGTTTTATGATTTTTAATCGGTTGGGACAAAGAGTATTTGAACATAAAGGACTATACGAACCATGGGATGGAAAAGATTTATTTGGCATTAACGTTCCCGATGCTTCTTATTATTATATTATTTATCATGATGGTTCTGATCAGAGTACAATTATCAAAGGATGTGTCTCTATTTTAAAATGATGAAAGCAAAAATTTTAATTCTGTTTTTATTTTTAGTGTTTTCTGTTTCAGCACAGCAGGCTGTTCAGTATTCGCAATTTATGATGAATGATTATGGTTTGAATCCGGCTGTGGCAGGAAGCGGAAAGGGATTATACATTATGGTTGGAAGAAGAACGCAATGGAGAGATTTTGCATACGCACCTGAAACTAACTTTGCGAGTGTAACAAAAGCTTTTGGTAAAAAAGGGTATAAATATTATTGGCATGGAATAGGAGTTTATGTAGAGCAAGATAAATTTGGAATATTTACGAATAAGGTTGCTTATGCTTCTTATGCGATTCACTTAAAATTGTCTTCTAAATATTATTTCAGTGTTGGTGTGGCGGCAGGTGTTAAAAGTGTTGCTCTAACTAATACTATCCATAATGATTTTGATCCCGCTCTTTCACAAAATGGTCCGCAGGTTTTAGTGCCGGATATTATTCCCGGATTATATCTGTATTCAAAAAAAGTTTCTGTTGGTTTATCATTACGAAATATCTACAAGAATACTTTGAAACAAGGCAGCAAAGAAATTGGAAATGGTAGCCGACTTATTCCTACTCTTGTGTTTACGGCTAGTAAGAAATTTCAATCTGCCGGCTATGATTTTGTTTTTGTCCCAGGTGTAAATATTCAATCTAATTTGCTTGGAATCCCATCATCGCAATTTAATTTCATGACTTATTTTCGTCAGAGAGTTGGAGTAGGAGTTAGCTACCGTATGCACGATGCGGTTTCTGCAATGATACAAATTAGAGTTTTGAAAAATGTGGTTGTTGGTTTCGCTTACGATTATACTATTTCTAAATTCAGCTCAGCAAATGCTAATTCAACCGAGTTTATGATGGGCTTGTCTCCCGTTATGAGCAGCGAAGGTTACGAAACGCCTGGCGGTGCTGCTGATTGTCCTAAATTTGATTTTGATTTTTAACCGTGAAAGAATTCCTTAAAAAACTTTGGCGATTTATTTGGAAGACTGCAATGTGGTTTTTCATTGTCAGCATTCTATCCGTAATTTTATTTCGTTGGGTTCCTATTCCTGTTACTCCTTTGATGTTAATGCGTTGTGTGGAACAAAAAATGGATGGCAAAAAAATGAAACTCAAAAAAGATTGGGTTCCTCTCGAAAAGATTGCCCCAAGTTTGCAATTGGCTGTAGTTTGTTCCGAAGATCAAAATTTTATAAAACATAATGGTTTTGATTTTAAAGCAATTGAAAAAGCGATTGACTACAATGAAACACACAAAAAAACTCGGGGAGCAAGTACGATAAGCCAGCAGACTGCAAAAAATGTTTTTTTATGGACTGGCAGAAGTTATATCCGTAAAGGATTTGAAGTATACTTTACTTTTTTGATAGAAACATTCTGGAGCAAAGAGAGAATTATGGAAGTTTATTTAAATGTTATTGAAATGGGTGATGGTATTTACGGAGCGCAGGCTGCCTCTAAAATGTTTTTCAAAAAAGATGCGAAGTATTTAAGTAAATCAGAAGCAGCTACTATTGCAGCCGTATTGCCTAGTCCAATTCGTTTTAATGTAGGAAAGCCAAGCGGATTTATTCAAGGCAGAACAGCTTGGATTATGAATCAAATGAATACCTGGGGAAACGTTTTGAGATATGATGAGCCTGAGGAGAAAAAACCTGTTAAGAAGAAAAGGAAATAAGCTGCCTGCCTAGGTAGGTTTCATCAATTCAATATCCTACACTTCGGTAACAAAGCTTTCAATACAGCCAAATCAAACTCTTTAAATTTATTTCCTCTTAAATCCAATACTTCCAGATTCTGCATCACGCTTATGTTTTCGGAAATTGCTGTTAGTTGATTGTTTCGCAAGGACAAATATCTTAAGTTTTTTAATTTAAAAACGCGCTTGTTCAATTCAGTGAGTTTATTGTCATCAAGGATCAACATTTCCAAAGGTGTAATTTTTCCAACTGTTTTAGGAACATCTTTCAAGCCACAGCGCGTCATTGTAAGACTTTTTAGCTTTTTGAATTCTGCAAAGGAACTTGGTAGCGTATCCACTTTTGTATTGTATAATAAAATGCCATTCAGATTACTTAAATATCCAATTGAATTAGGAAAATAAAATGTATCCGCTTTGTTGTTTTGAATTTCCAATTCTTTTAGTTTTCCTAAAAAGGCAATTTCGTATGGAAGAGAATCTAAATTCGAGCTGAACAAATGCAACTCATTTAACATAGATAAATTGCCGAAATCTTTTGGAAGGGAAGTGATTGGATTTTCTATGCAGGCAAAATAAATAAGATTTCTTAGATCTTTGAATTCAGATGGAAGCTGAGTAAATCCGTTTGCATTTAATTGTAGAACTTGTAGTTGTTCAAGCTTACCAATTTTAGGAAATAGCTTAGGCTCTATTGGTTGATTATCAATTTTTAGTTTGTAAGCTATTTTGGAATCTTTAAGCGCATCTTTAAGATTTGTATAAACGATTGAGCCCGGAGGCCCATATTTATCAAATGGTTCAATTTCTTCTTGAGCAATTGCATGTACCGAAAAGAATAAACTTATTGAGAGTAGCAATCTATTCATAAATATAATCTAACTAATATAACTTTTCTGTTCAATGTTCATGTCCTTCGTCCCTTTGGTCGGGTTCAGGCTGAGGTTTAAAATTACATTATGCGTTGTCATATAGAGTCGTCACCCTGAGCGTAGTCGAGGGGGGTTATTGAAGAATCAATCTTGTGATTAATTCTTTGTTATCAACTTTCAATTTCAACAAATACATTCCTTTTGAAAGTTCAAATTCATTTTTATTAAGTATTAATTGATGCTTTCCAACTGATTGATTTTCTTTTTGAACCAATACAATTTGTTTACCAAGAACATCTATCAAAGAAATTTCTACCATTGAAGATTCCTGTAATTTATAAGCAATAGTTGTTGATTCTGAAAAAGGATTCGGATAAGCCATTAAATTTAATTCATTCGAAATGTTACTCATTCCCGTTGCTAACAATACCAATTGTCCATCAGATGCCATAACACTTGATAATAATCCTGCTCCGTCTTCGGATTGAATACTGTAATAATAATATTGTCCAGGTGTTAATGATAAACCTGTTTGTGTTTTTGAAGTCACTAAAGCATTGTTTGTCCAGTTTACAATATCGGTTGCACCGGGAGTAGTTCCAATTGCATACCAATATTTTGTTATTCCTGAATGTGGATCTACACTCGTTGTCCAATTTGCAGAAAGTTGTGTTAAAGAGTATGTTGTATCAATGTCTGTTGCAATTCCATCATTGATTGAAACCCCTGAAGGATTTGTCCAATCCACATTTACATCTTGCGAAACAACAGCTGATAAATTTCCTGCCGCATCTTTTGTAATTGATTTTACTCTACAAGAAGGAGAACTAGGATTTGCATTTTGATAACGCACATCATTTGTTGCAGCAGCTCCAACACTAACGGTTACAGACGGTAAGCGTGAACGATATACTTTTAGGTCGTTTACTTCATAATCACAATTTCCACTTCTGAAAGAAATAGAATTTCCTGTTGAATAAGGCGCAGGGTCTGTCCAGCTTCCAACAAAATTATTATTTTGATACACATCCATTTTTCCTGTGATGCGATCATACAATACTTTATAATCATACCATTGATTTGCAACTACTGTCATTGGAACAGAATATTGCAAACTAAATACATTGCCCACTACTTTATAAAATTCACAAACACTTCCATCCGCTCTGAACCAAACGAAATAAGAATTACCTCGATTGCTCAATGTTGAGTTATCACAAAAGAAATGGAATCCAGCTCTTCTGTTTGTTCCTGTGCCATCTATTTTTCCTTGCCAGTTGTATAAATATCTGTTCGATAAATTTTGAGTAAGTGTTGCCCAGATATTCGTATTGGCATTTGCTTGATCCGCTTGATGTAAATACCCTGTGCTGATTGCCCATATACCAACTTGTTGTGTCCAATCCGGATGAATGGCTAGATCGAAATTATCGCTAAAAAATCCGTTTCCATTATTTGCTCTCCATTCCGTTCCATTATTTTCTAGCACCTGATAAAAACTTTTCTCAATTCCGGAACCACCTGAATTATCGGTATCGGTAAAGTTTGCAGTAAAATTTGTGGTTGCCCATCCTGTAGGGGTAGCAACAGTTGTAGTAGGTGCAATGTTATCGATGCTGCAATTCCAAATGGCTTGAAAACCAGCTGTAACAGTTGATGCATCTGATTTATATCGAATGGTTAAGGCTCCTCCCGATGAAGTAACTACTCCCGGACTTGTTGTTCCGTGATAAAACCCAATTAAAGGAGAAGCGGTACTTGCGCCATTATAAATCCATAAAGTATCGAAATTTAATTCTGTATTGAAAGAAGAAAAATTTAAAGTTACTCCACTTGCTCCGGTTGGTGCAATAGTATAGGTATAATTTTCACTATCATAATAATTTCTGCTTGGGCCCCCCATATCGTAAATGGTATCAGTACAAGGCACAACAGCGCAATTTGTAAATTTATTTCTGATGAGATTCCAAAAATCTGTGTAACCATCATCGTAACCTAAAGCCCAAATTCCAATTCCACCAATACCTCTTTGATTTACAATGTCAAATCTTTTTCCCATTGAATATGAATCATCAATAAATGCTTGCCAATTATTTCCTCCTCTAACAGAAGGAAAATAAGTTGAGAAGCTAATAGGGTCCCAAGCACGAGTAGAATAGTTCCCACTTACATTGTTTCGCATGGTTGTGTAGGTAACAGAGTTTGTTCCAACTCCTGATGTTGGACTAGGGATTGTACTTAAAGTAGTTCCCCATTCTCTTCCATACCAAGGTAATCCTAAAAGCAATTTAGATGGAGTTGTTCCTTGTTTCAAATAAAAGGTAAGAGATTTTGTAAGCGTATAATTGTAAGAAGTTTGAAAATTATACAAAGGGTCTTCCGGACCGGCAGTGGTACTTCCACTGTAATAATAATCATAACCCATAATAATAAATAAATCGACATAAGAATTCATTGCAGCCATATCAAATACATTGCTCCAATCAACTGCATATAAACAAATGCTTACTTCGGAGCCTGGAATAGCGGCATGCATTTGATTACATAAATTAATCATGAAAGCTGTGAAACCAGCTCTGTGAGAAGCAGCCATTCCTTCAAAATCTATATTCACTCCTTTTGCTCCGCGTGCAGAAACTAAATTAATTAAGTTGGTGATTAAAGTTTGTTGAGAAGTGGAGCTTGCAAAAAATGCTGTGTGTCCGCTAAACAATGTTGCACACAAAGTTACATTTACTCCATTTGCTTGAGCAGTTGTTACAACAGGTGTAGTCGACCAGTTATGCGTAGTGATTGCTGCTCCGCTTGCAGAGTTTACTTCGTAAGAAAAATAACAAAGGTCAGTTAAGCCATTCCAATCGTAGTTTGCTTCTAATCCTGCACTCCAATAAGGATGCCAACCATAGACTCTTTTATTGAGATTACATGCTCTGGAGCCACTTTTTAATGAAAGTGCGGGATGTTGTTTTCCTGTTTCAAATGTTCTTAAACTATCCCATTGAGCATCGTTAGAAAAATTATATTGAGCATATTTTTCTGATTCTTCTTGATGAATGGATTTGTGGTGATCATTCGTTGATCTATTTCTATAAAGATTAAAACAGCCATAGGTAATTATATTGCTATCCGCATCGTATCGAATAGTGTCAGGGTCTATATACTCTAATAAATTTACT